>JAYTVG010001007.1:0-3131 GCA_043744135.1 Deltaproteobacteria bacterium
GTGGCCTCGGGGGGTGCTGCTGTTTGGGCCCGTGCATCAGTCGGCACGGCCGCCGCGCGCGCGTTGTCGCCGTCACCAGCAGCGACGACCCACAACACCAAGACGGAACCCAGCAGCATCACAATGCACAGACCTTCAGGCAGAAAAACAATTCACCGACCTTGGGATGTGAACAATTCTTGGACTCACGCTGACGAACCAAGGCAATCGATAGCGCGGGACGTGAACACAACAAATCAATCTTCAAACAAACGCAACGACAAGCGCACGTCGCTGCCGCTGAGCCCGGCGCGGCCTTCAGCAGAAAGATTGGTACCGACAGGAAGATGATCCAACATCAAGAACCTCAACCGGACAAAATCGAAAGTGTTGCTTTGACCCGAGCTGCTGTCTGCCCCGCTGGTGCCGGCGGTGCCGCTCGCGCCGCCCGCGCTGTCGCCGCCGCCCGCGCTGTCGCCGCCAGTGCTGTTGATCAATAGCCCGGTGCCTTCGAGCTCTAGTCGGCGCCCGACCTGCCACCGCCAGCCGGAAATATCGAGCTCCACGTTGAGGCCGAGATTTTGCGACACCGCCGCTTCCAATTCAGCCGCGATCGGCGCAGTCGCCTCGCGCAACAGTGCGTTAATCGCCGTCGAACTGTCGCCGCTAGCAGCGATCGCATTGGTGCGACCAAACAGCACCAGCGCAAACAACTCAGCACGCGACCATTCGTAGTTGGCGTCGATGGCAGAAAAGTTCAGCTGCATGCCGGTCTGCAAGCTGCCGTCGAGGCTGAGGTCGACGGGGATTTCTGTGTCGTTGTTGCCGGCACCGCCGGGCGGGATTTCAGCGCGCGCGGTCAGGTGAACCAGCGGGCTGAGGCTGCCGTCGCTGGTGGCCGGAAACTCCAGTTGCATCTCTTGCACATCAAAACGGGTGCGCGGAAAGTCGACGCTCCCCTCCTCGAGCTCGACAGCGCCGTCGAGTTGGGGCGTACGGACCGTGCGCAACAGGTGAAGATTGCCGCGCGCGCTGATGTCCGCCTTGAACGTCGTGATGCGCGCCAACACCCGGTAGTTTTGCAAACTGATGTCGACATCGAAGCCGAGGTTCGACAAGCCCGCCGGCTGTAGCGTCTGCCACAGCGGCTCCGCGCGTTTGCTGGGCGGCGCCGACAGCACGAAATTTCTCAACTCGAAGGATTTTTTGAAGCTGCCCTCGGTGATGTCGATGCGGCCACGCAGCGTGGGTGACACGTCGCTGCCTTGAAGCGCAAGATCGAAGTTGCCGAGCACCCGGTTGCCGCCGCCGGAAAACATCAAGCCGTTGCCGCTGGTGGCGACGTCGAAGCGCGTGATCCAGCTTTGGTCGCTTTCGCGCGAGGTGCGCACGTCGATGTCGCCGGCCAACTGTAACTCGCCATCACCCATGGCAGCCTTCATGTTGGCTGCGACGATCCGATACCGACGCTCACCGTCGACAACCGTCGGGCCAACGCTCAAAGAGCCGCCTTGAAACGTGATGGCTTGTCCAAAGCTGCGCGGCGTGATGAAGGCACCCGGAGTCGGCGTCAACGTGCCCGTGACGTCGACGCCCTTGTCGAAGGTGCCGCGCACGGCGATCGCGAGCGCCGCCGTGGAGCCGGCATTTGCGATTTCGCGCGTGACAAGCTTCAACAACGCGATCGATGCCGTGCCGTTGACCGTCATGTCGACGTCGTCAGCGCCGGCCGAACCACCGACCAACACATCGACCTCCCCGTCGCCGGTGACGAAGCGCGCGGGCCTTTCGAGCGTAACGCGACGGTCGAGCAGCGCGATGTGGGCCGGTTCGGCCAAGTGCGCTCGCGGCGCGTCAGGAGGCTGCAAGCTAAACTGCAGCAGCTGTGCGTCGATGGAGGCGACGACCGGGTGACCCGCCTCACGCGCCACCTGTGCGACAAGTTTTGCGTCGACAGACGCGGAAAAGCCCCGCTGCGACAACATCGGCACCAGCTGTTCGATCTGGTCTTGTTTCACGTTACCTTCGAACGCCACGTCGAAGGCGCCGTTTTTGGCGTTGATGTTGCCAGCGATGGCGGTTTGGATGCGCTCCCCGTGCGAGCAAATGCGCGCGTCGTTGTCGACGTCGCCCGTGGCAAATGCACACACCCGACCAAGCACATCGCCGTCTTGCAAACGTGCGTCGAGCAGCACTTGCCCAAGCGCGGTCAGCGGCACGCTAGGGCCGTCGACGGAAGGTGTCGACACGGAGCTGTCAGTGCTAAAGCCGGGCACCGCAAGCTCTGGCACCTTCAACGTGACGCGGCCGCTCAAGCGCTCGAGCGGACCCGACACGTCGACGATCCCGCTGACGAACCCTTCCGCGCGCGCGACGCTCTTGCCGACGCTAGGGCCGATGCGATCAATGAACGGCGCCAAGTCCACCTCTTGAAGCCGGGCGTGCGTGGCGATGACGTCGCGCTCGATCGCGTACGCGAAGGTCACGTCGTAAACGCCGCGAATCGACGCTACGTTGGCGGCCACTTGCAACGTGTGATCCTGCGCGCTCGTGCTGAGCAGGCCAAAAGTGACGGGACCGTCGCCAAAGACTTGCTCACCCGCTGCGAGGCCCGTGACCGCGAGGCGTGCGTTGACCTGCGGCGCGCGCGCGTCGCCGTTGATCGTGAACGTGCCAGATGCGATGCCCGCGAGCTGGGCTTTTTGTGCAGCGCGCACCGCAGAAAGATTGAGGTGCTTGACGTACGCGGTGCCGTCGATCGCATCGTCGGAAAAGCGCAGCGTCAGCAAACTCGACGTCGCAGCAACCAGCGGGCCGTCGATAGCGATAAGGTCAAGCGTAAGGGCATCGCGCGTAACTTGTCCGCGCACCTGCACCGCGCCCAGTTCCTGCGCGAAGCTCTTGCCGCTGACGATGACGCCGCCGCCAGCCGCGCGCAACGACACGAGTGGGCGTTTGGTGGTGCCCGCGAGTGTGGCAGCGACGGTGATGGTGCCTTGCAGCGGCAGCGGCTCACCACTGGCAAGAGCGATGCGCTGCACATGCGCGTCGGTCAGCAGCAGCGCCCCCGACAGCCGACGCGGCTCGCGCAAGCCGATGGTGACGTCGTCGCTGGCCACCAGCGCACCGTCAGCGACGCGAGCGCTGACGCC
>JAYTVG010001008.1:0-3125 GCA_043744135.1 Deltaproteobacteria bacterium
CGACCGCATCGAGCACGCACAAGTGGTCGGGCCAGGTGATTTTGCGCGCTTCGCGAGCACGCATACGGTGGCCTCCATGCAGCCCACGCACGCCACCAGCGATATGCGCTGGGCGCTGGCGCGGGTGGGCCCGCAGCGCCTCACAGGTGCGTACGCTTGGAAGAGCATGCTTGAAAACGGCGTGATGCTGGCGTTTGGTTCCGACGCCCCGATTGAAAGCGAGCGACCGACCCTCGGCATTTACGCAGCGCTCACCCGCCAAGACGCGTCGGGTGCACCCAAGGACGGCTTCATGCCCGAGCAGCGCATGACGCTGCACCAAGCACTCGCCGGCTTTGGCGCAGGGGCGGCTTACGCGGTTGGACGGGAGCGCGAGTTGGGCGCGCTCACCCCGGGCATGGCGTTTGACGTGACGCTGTTTGCCACCGACCCCACCACGGACCCACGCGGTGCCGCTGCCTGGCTGAACGTGGCCATCAGCGGAACCGTCCTCGACGCGACGCTGAAAACCCCGTAGGACACGCGCATGGCGAAAAAAAAACCTAAAGCGAATCCGTCGTCACCGCCCGGACCGCAGCACGCAAGCTCGAGCGCAGCCGTGTCGGTCACGTCGCCCAAAGACGCCGACGTCGCCATCGAAGAGGCGTACCGCATCGGCAACTATATGCAGGTGCGCCGCTTGGCAAAGACCTCGCTGAGCGCGCGCGCGGCCCAGCTCAAAGCCACCATCGACGTCGATGGCGTGTCGGTGTTGGTCGGCATCAGTGCACTGTGTGTGGCGGCTTTCGCGGCCTTGTTGACGCTGCACTGAGTACGCGTCGTTGAGCCCTGCGTCGCCGTTAAAAATCGTCTGGAACGATGGAGCCTGAGCCGTCGAGCTTTTTGATGCTGTCGTCGCCGCTTACCGCTGCGGGCGCGGCGGACGCGGGCGCAATCTGCACGGCGCCCGGGACGGGGACGGCGACGGAAGGCACGGCGGAACCCGTTTTCACGGGGGTGGCGCGGTCGACGGTCTCGCTGAGCGACAGCAGCGGCACGATGTCGAGCTCGGCGATGTGGGTCTCGTCGCGCTTGTCGCCGAGGTAGACGCTCTCCACGCGGATCTGCAGCTCGACGACATCCTTTTTTTGCACGTCGACGTAAGTGACCAGCGGTTTGTTTTCGCAGGTGAACTCGCTGCGATCGCCAATCGAATCGATGCCGAGGGAGGCGAAGTCGAGGCCCGACGCGCTGTCGCCCATATCCGACGAGGTCTTGGCCTCGATCGAGCCGCGGTGGATGCGGTTGGCGTCGAAAAACGCCCGTGAGCTCACAGCGCTGCCCGCAAAAATACCGATGGCCCCGACGTCGGTGGGTTTGGCGAAGCGCACGGTCAAGGTCTGACCGATGCCGGTGCCCGCAGCGCCCTCCGCCCATGACGTCGTTAAATCACCGTCCACCGCGCGGTCGGCCGCGTGGCTTGGGTCCATAGCGCTTGAGGCCTTGATGGTCGCGGTGGCGTACAGCCCACCTGGGTTGCGGCGAAACTTGATCTGATCGCCATAGCTCCACACCAACTGCTGTTTGCCTTGCAGCAGGATGCCAACTTTGCCGTTGGCGATCCGCACTTTTTCGCACAGCGCGCTGTCGAGCTGAACGTGAAAGACCGGCATTTGGTCGGGGGCTTTGCCCTTCAAAATCACGATACCCGACCGTTGCGCGGTGCGGCCGACATCTTCGCGGTAGCACACCACGGTCTCAGCCGTGGCGTCGCCGTCGACATCGCCAGTGTTGATGTCCATGACGACGTATGCCGCCGACAGCGCCGTCAACCAAACGCTTTGTTCGGCGGCCGCACGCGCCGGCGCTGCGTGAGCCATCAGTCCGAGCGAAAGCAACGAAAGACGCAACATCGACGCGCAGTATGGATCCAAAACCGCCGAGTGGGGAGCACAACCCGCCAGTCACCGCAAAACGCCGGCTCGCTTCAGCGCTGTGGTGCCGTTGTCTCCCCCGCGCCAGCCGAGGATGCGACGATTTGCCCGCGTCGTCGGCGTGGCACGACGCCTGATGACTTGAACATCACGCAACCGCAGACGGGAGTGGACGGGGACGCGACGTTCGAAGGGAATCTTCCGGTCTCAAATAGCGATATCCGCGAGTGGATCATCGATTCCAATTTCTCAGCAGGTGGAACGATTGGACAAATCGTTGAACTGATATGAAACTCCGCGGGGCGAGACGGCGGACGACTTGGCGACCAAACAAACGATGCTGAACACCGAGGTGCCAGCGAAAGCGGCGCGACGCCGGCTCTCGGCCGACTTCAAGCAAAGCGTCATCAACCAGGCCGACGCGTTGGAAGCGAGCGGCGGCAGCGTCGGCGAAATGCTGCGCCACAACGGCCTGTACCGCGCCCAGCTGGCCGATTGGCGCCGGGCACTAGTGGAGCGGGGGGCGTCGGGTCTCGTTGGCCTGAAGCCGGGCCGAAAGCCGTCCAGCCGACGTGCAGAAGCTGACCCGCCGGGTGGCCACACTTGAGCGCAAGCTGCGCCAGGCCGAAGCCATCATCGACATCCAAAAAAAAGTGGCGACGCTGTTGTCGATGCCGGACGACGAGAACGAGTCATGAACGCGATTCTGACAACGACAGACGTTCCGCTCGCACCGCTGTGTCAGGCGTTGCGTGTAGCGCGCTCCACCGTCTACCGCCGCCGACAACGGCAAAAGCAAAAGCAAAAGCAAAAGCGCCGCGGCCATCCCCGAAGCGGGCTTTGTCGACGTCGGAGCGGCAAGCTGTGCTCGACGCCCTGCACTCTGACCGGTTCGTTGATCGTGCTCCGGCCGAGGTGGTCCACACCTTTTTGGCCGAGGGAACGTGGCTTGGCTCGGAACGGACGATGTACCGAATCCTCGACGACAACGACGAGGGGAGGGAGCGCAGGAATCAACGGGTTCATCCGCCGCACGCGGCGCCCGAACCGACAAAGCCGAACGAAGTGTGGTCGTGGGACATCACCCGGCTGCGGACTCTGGAGAAGTGGAAGTACCTGTGGATCGTCCCATACAGTGTGACGCTGGGATGGAGCCGGCGTCAGGTGCAACGCACCAAATTTGACGATCCCCTTAGGACCGACGTCAACCGC
>JAYTVG010001009.1:0-3124 GCA_043744135.1 Deltaproteobacteria bacterium
TTGCATGCCGACCTCTGCCGAGGTGGCGATGAGCGACGCGAGCTGGGTGGTTTTGCCTTTGCGGATCAAGTTGGCGCTGGCGTCGTTGTTAACGAACACCTCGCACGCGACGTGACGGGTGTGTTCTTTGGTGCCCGACAGGAGGATTTGACACGCCACCCCACGCAGCACATCTGCGACGCTCGCTCGCGCTTGTTCAAGCTTGTCTTTGGGATACGCAGCCAAGATGCGCTCGACCGCTTGCTCGGCGCTGGTGGTTTGTAGCGTCGCAAACACCAAATGGCCGGTTTCGGCGGCGGTGATGGCAAGCTGAATGGTCTCGGCGTCAACCATCTCACCGAGCATCAAGACGTCGGGATCTTGACGGAGCGCTGAGCGCAACGCCGCCGCCACGGACTTCGTGTGTGTGCCCACTTCACGCTGGTTGATGAGCGACACGTGCTGTTGGTGCACGATTTCGATGGGATCTTCGATCGACACCACGTGCACGGCGCGCGTCCGGTTCAGGTGGTCAACGAGCGCCGCCATCGTCGTGGTCTTCCCCGAGCCGGCCGGTCCCGCGAGCACGACGAGACCATTTTTTTTGTCGCAAAACTCCGAGACAATTTTGGGCAAGCCCAAGTCAGCAAGCAACGGGGCCGTCGCGCGCACGCTGCGAAATACCGCGGACAAGCCGCCGCGCTGCTTGAACACGACGGCACGAAAGCGCAAGCCAGTCTCAGCGACGACGTAGCTCGTGTCGACGTCGCGCCTGGCCTCCAAGCGCGCCGCTTGCGACGACGACAACAACGGCGTCAGCATGGCAGCGACCTGATCGTCGGTGAGCGGTCGGTCGGTGAGCGGAAAAACGCCACGCGCGCCCTTTGCGAACACTTCGCGAGCGCTGGCAATGATGATGTCGTCCGCGAACAGCTCGGCGGCGCGCGTCAGCAACACATCGAGCGCAGCCACATCTGCAGCCCGGTGGATGCGCGGTACAGGTGCAGCCTCCGTACCGCTACGGACCGCACGGAAACGCGCGACGATGGCGTGTGCAAGGCGCGCGA
Organism: Deltaproteobacteria bacterium; assembly: GCA_043744135.1. Classification (GTDB taxonomy): domain Bacteria; phylum Myxococcota; class UBA727; order UBA727; family VGSZ01; genus JAYTVG01. The sequence goes on from JAYTVG010001009.1 coordinate 1,047, forward strand.
CGTGCGGGTTTGCATCTTGGCGCAGCGGCGCGACCGCACCCGCGTGCGAGGGGTCGTTCGTCGCCTCCAACAGCTTCAGCGTCGCGATGCGCACATCAGCATCACCGACGTCAAGCAGGCCCACCACGTGCGGCGCCGCGCTCGTAGGGTCGATGTGCTTGAGGGCGTTGATGCACGCAACGGCCAGCTCCGGCGTTCGTTGCATCACCTCGACGACAACGGGAATGGCGCGGGCGTCTTTGAACTCGGCGATGACTTCGATGGCCTTTTCCCGCACCCACCAGTCCGTGTCGTTTTGCGCGCATTGCACCAGCGCCGTGATGGTCTCGGGATCTTTGAGCCGCATCAGCACGCCGAGCGCGAAGCGCCGCACCACATCGCTAGCGTCGGTCAGCCATTGCACGATGTACTGCGACAGCCCGCGGCCCGCGAGGTCGACCAGCGCGTCCATGATGCGTTCGCGCACCCACCAGTCGTCATCGCGCAGCGACGTCACAAGCTTCGGCCACAGCGTGCCATCGGGGTCAGGCACCGACGCCAACACCTGCGCCGCCGTGCGCCGGACGTTGACGTCGTTTGAGCGCAGCAACCACACCAGCGTGCGGCCCATCTCGATCTTGCCGCCGCGCGCAACGCTGGCCGCGACCTCTGCGGCACGATTGCGAATGGCCAGCGACGGATGCGACAGCGCCTTAACGAGCGGTCCCACGAGCACTTCGTCGGCGGCACTTTCAATGATGGACAGCGCCGCCATGCGCATCACATGAGGTCCGCCTGCAAGCTTTTGCTCCAGTGCACCGGCGACACGTTCACTTGGAAAACGCCGCAAACTTTCTAGCGCCGCGACGCCGATCTTCGGATTTTTGTGCTCAATCAAAGGTGCGCACAACATCCACACATCGCGTTCGGTACCCAGCGCGCTGATCCCTTGCACACATGCCACCACGACAGCCGCGCTCGGATCTTTGAGGCAAAGCGCCAACGCGCGCACCGCCGGCTCGGCATTTTTCCCCATCGTGGGCACGTCGCCAAGGCCGCGCGCTGCCGTGAGCCGTTCATGCTCATCGCCCGACGCCAACGCGCGCGCGAACTCCGGCAGCAACGCCGCGGCACGGGCGCTCGGATCGCCGAGCGGTGGGAGGTTCGCGGTCGATGCCGCTGGGCGTTGCACACCGCGAGTGTACCCTGGAAGTTGCGCGGGCCGAAATCAACAGCGTACCGTCATCCAGTCGAGACGTTTGACGCCTCCGCGATCGCCGCACGCTTGAGCGGTAACAAAGGGCCGCACGCGTGTTGTCGCATCACCGTTTACCTCACGTGCCTTGTGCGACTCAGATGTGCTCACGCGCGCTGGGCGTAAGCAAGCTGTGCGTAAGCAAGCTGTGTGCAGCCACGTTGGCGGCGACGTGTGTGGTGTTTTTGAGCGCATGCGATTCCGCGCGTTCGCATGCCTACGCGCTGGTTGCCGACGCGGCGGGCAACACAGCGTCGACGTTTGGCAGCGCACCGGTGCGCCGCCTGACGCAAGCAGAGCTGCAGCGCACCGTGCGCGACTTGTTCATCGGCATCGCGATGCCCGAAGTGGTCGTGTCCGACGGGCAGCGTCCCCCCGGCAGCGGCGCCGCGTTTGATGGGGCCGTCGCGCGTCAAACACCCGCGGACCTCGTCATCGAGCAGGTGCGCGCCATGGCTATCGCCGTCAGCGCGGCTGCTGCGCAGCACCCCGAAGCGATCTTCGCGCGCCAACCGAGCGCCGACGTTGAAGATCAGCGCGCGGTGGGGCGCGAATTTGTCGCAGCGTTTGGGCCGCGTGTGCTGCGCCGCCCGTTTGAAGGCGACGAGCTCGCGCGCTACTCGGCGTTTTTTGACTCTCGCCTCGACGAGGAGGAGTTCTCCGTCGCCGTGCAGCTGGTGTTGCAAGCGTTGTTGCAGGCGCCGGCGTTTTTGTACCGCGTCGAGGTGGCAACTGCGGCCGACGATGCACCCGGGCATGCCGCGCACACGCTGCCGGTCGTGGGCTACGAGATGGCGTCGCGCTTGAGCTATTTTTTGTGGGGCAGCATGCCGGACCAGCCGCT
>JAYTVG010001010.1:0-10638 GCA_043744135.1 Deltaproteobacteria bacterium
GTCTGAAGAGCACAAAAAGGCCGCGGGCATCATGCGTCGGGTGATGGCCACCTACGAAAAAAACCGCGACCTGATTCTGCTCGGCGCCTACCAATACGGCACAGACCCCAAGGTCGACTACGCGATCGATAAGATTGAAGACGTGGAGCGCTATTTGCGTCAGGGCACGTACGAATCGAGCAGCTTCGACGACAGTGTGCAGCAGATGATCGACATGTTCGCCGACGCGCAAGAGTAAGGGCCCAACGTGAAGTGTTTTGACCACGCGGATGTCGATGCGGTCGGGCTGTGCAAATCGTGCGGCAAGGGCCTGTGTAAACGCTGCGCCGTCGACCTCGGCGAGGGGCTCGCGTGCGCCGACTCGTGTGAGCTGGCGGTGCGCGATTTGATCGTGCACATGCGCATCAGCCGGCAAGCGCTCGCCTCCACACCCCAAGCCTATAAGACGGCATCGACCGTCGGTTTTTTGGTAGGCGGAACGTTCATCGCCGTCGGTGTCAGCGCGCTGTTGACGCCCATCGGCTGGGTGGCGCCGGTGTTTATGATCTTGGCCGCGCCGATGTTTTACCAAGGCGTGCGCGCGCGCCGCACCTACCTGTCAATGGTGCAAGCCCGCAAACAACTCACCGAGTGATAGCGAACCTGTACGGGCTTGTGGCGTTGTTGCCGCCTGCGCTGCTCGCGACGCACAAGGAGTGCGCTTGCTGCGCTGCTCGCCGGCGCCTAGCCACAAGCCCGTACAGCTCGCGATCCAGGTTCCCGGTGTGGTTTGGTGTCGAGGAGGACGTTTGTCTTTGGGTTGGGCGAGGCGCGGGAGTGCGGCTTGCTGCGCTGCTCGCCGGCGCCTAGCCACAAGCCCGTACAAGCTCGCGCTCCCGAATGCTCGGCGCGACCTACAAGCGACGCTCAATATGCGCTTGGCGCTTGAGCTCCTCGACGTAACTGTTGAACTGGCTTTCCACCTCGGTGGCGTACAAGCGTTCGCGGATCGACTGCAGCGCTTGCTCGGGCGCTTGCGCGACCACGCCAACGTGCTCATCCACCCGCAGCACATGCCAACCGAACTGCGTGCGAAATGGGCCGACCACCTCGCCCACTTTGGCGCGCCAAGCCTCGCGTTCAAACTCGGGCACCATCTCGCCACGGCCAAAGACACCGAGGTCGCCGCCGTGCACCTTTGACGCGGCGTCGTCGGACACCTCCTGCGCGACGTCTTCAAACGCAGCGCCGGCGGCGATGCGTGCTCGAGCCGCTAACACCTTGTTCTTTTCCGCTGCGCCGTCAGAACCGGCTGCGACCGCCACCAAAATATGGCGCGCACGCACCCGAAATTCGTCGGCGTCGATCGAGACTTTTTGTTGGTACACGCCCTTCACGTCTTGGTCGCTGACCTGCACGCGATTTTTCACCTTCAGCTGCACGATCTTCATCTTGGTCAGCTGCTTTTTTAGGCCCTCGCGATACTCAAGCAACGTCATCCCCTGCTGTGCGAGCGCCATCTCCAATTTTTTGTCGTCCAAGCCGTGCTCTTGCATGGTGCCGGTGACGACGCGATCGACCTCGGCCTCGGTGACGTCGACGCGCAGCTTGCGCACTTCTTCATCAAGCAGCTTTTCTGCGATCAGCGTGTCGAGCAGCAGCTCGCGACGCTTGGTGCGCTCCTTGACGGGATCTTTTCCCGTCGCAACCGGCTCCATCGCCATCATCTGCTCAAGCAAGGTGTCGAGTTCGCTTTGCAACACGACGCTGTGGTTGACGACGGCGACGATGCGATCGACCACCACCTCGTCAACTGGGGCGGCAGCAACCACGAGCGCCGCGGCCAAAAATGCCATGCTCATGTTCAGTCCTTCGGCAATTCGGGGATGGAGTTGAGCGCGCTGCCGTTTGAGTCGAGCGACCTTGCGACACCCTCGTCAGGCGACAGGTTTGGCGTGACCGGCGCCTCGGGTAGCGACTTCACCACTTGCGCCAAAACGCCTTCGTTGATCGTAACTTTTGTGCCGGCAGTGAGCTCTTGCATGATGGCATCGACAGCTCGCGTTTGGTGTTCACGCGCTAGGTCTTCTTCCAGGTGCGCACGCGCCTCGGCCATCGACTCGACGTGCTCATCGCGGTGGCTCAAGATCTGAAATATGTGAAAGCCAAAACCGGACGGCACGATGTCGCTGACGGTGTTGTCGTCGAGGTTAAAACAGACCTCAAACACGTCGGGCATCTCTTGTTTGGTGAACCAGCCCAGGTCGCCGCCGCTTTCTGCTTCAGGTCCCGTGGAGTGCTTTTGCGCCGCGGCCTCAAACGTCATCTTGCGGCTGCGGATCGCGTCGAGCACGTGAACGGCCTCTTCTGAAGTGCGCACCAGGATTTGCCGCGCGTGCACTTGTTCTGCAATTTTTTTGTTCGCGACGGTGTCGTCGTAACGAGACTTGATCTCCTCGTCAGACACCGCGGGCAGCTGCGCCAAACGCGTGCGCAAATACGCGTCTTGCAACAAACGGCGCTGCACACGGTCGTGCAGATCTTTTTGCGTCACCTGTTCGGCAACGAGGACGCGCTGAAATTCTCCGGCCGGGTAGTCGTCGAGCCGCGCGTGAATCTCCCGCTCAACGTCGTCTTGTCGGACCGTGATGCCGGCCTTTTGTGCAGCCTGCACCACCAGCTCATCTTGCAGCAGCGCCTCGAGCACGGCGCGCGCCACCGCAGCTCGCTCCGCGGGGTCTTTGACGCGCGCGGTGCCGCGCTGCGCGAGCGTCTCCATGATGAACGGTTCTGAAAACTCCACGTCGCCGACTTTGGCAACAAAACGGCGCTTTGCGACGTCGCGCGGGTCCGACGGGCACGCGGTCAACGCGCAGGCGACCAGCACCACAGATGCGACGCGAGCGGCGCTCATGGGGAAGCCTTGGGCGCCGCAGCCGGGCCGGAAGGTGGCGTCATGCCTGCGTGCGGGTCGGTCCCGGTGACGTCTTCAAGCTCCTCCTGCTCGTCGGGCGCGCCGTGACCGCGCGGGAGCTCGGGCATGCCACCAGACGGCACCTCTGCGCTCACCTTCACTAGGCCGAGCTTGTCTTCGTAGACCTTCACGCCGTGCTTGGTCTTGAGGCCGTCGACGTAAGTGTTGAACTGCGCGGTTCGCTTGTCGCGAAACACCACATTGCGAATTTGGTTTTTCACTTGATCGAAGCTGCGCGTGATGGCCTTGCGCTTGCCGGTGCGCTTCACGATCAAATACCCGTCGGCAGTCTCAAGCACCGGGCTGACGTCGTTGAGCGTCTCGGCTGCAAACAGCCACTGCGTCGCAGGATCGCCGTATTTGCCTTTGACGTCGTCTTTGGAGACGTAGCGCAGGTCGCCGCCGGCACGCTTGCTGGCCTCGTCGGTTGAAGACTGCGCCACCAACTCGCGAAAAAAATTGCGGTCATCAATCTTGGTCTTGTCGCTGGCCTTTTTTTGGAGCTCTTCCGCGCGTTTTTTGGCGGCGGGCTTGTCGGCGCCAAACGCGACCAACAACACGCTCGCGCGCACCATCTCTGGCTTGTCGTAGTCGAGCTTGTGCGCATCATAGTACTGCACCAGTTCGGCATCAGCGACGTCGCTGGCCTTGATCTGTCCATCGAATTCCTCGCGGGTGAGCTTTTGCACCACGAGCTTTTTGATGGCGTCTTTGACCTCAGGATCGTCCGCGTAGCCGCGCGCGATGGCCTCCGCTGCAAGCAGCTCAAAGCGCACCTGGTTGTCCAAAAATTCCTTTTTCTTATCGAGATCCGCGTAGCGCGCGCGCACAAACGGACTCTGCTCCTCGATGCGCTTTTGGATGTCCTCGACGTAAAGGTTCTCATCGCCGATGACCGCGATGACCTCGCCGCTTTTGACCGCAGCGGCACGCTTGGGTGCGCTCGTCGGCGACTGCGCGCCGCACGCCCACAGCGCGAACGAACAAGCGCAGACAAAAAAGCACGCGACGAACAAACGGCGGGGTCGGACCATCATGGTGCGTGAGGTAGCATCGGCGCGGTGATTGTCGAAGGGGATCTGCACGCGGTGGTGGTTGCGGCGGTGGCGCGTGTGCTCGCCGGCATCCCCACGCAAGCGAGCGTGACGGCCGCCTTGCGCGCCCTCGGTACCGTCGACAACGCCACCCGCGCGACGGTGGCGCGCCGCATCATTGGCACCGCCGTTTTGCGGCTGCGTTTGGCGCACATCGCTGGCAGCGCGCAACCGACGGCGCTGGTGCGCACCTACGTCGAGACCCAGGAGCGCGGTGTGCCGGTCGTGTGCGCATGGCCCAGCGACCCAATCGAGCGCATGCGCGTGCAGTACAGCTGTCCGTTGCCGTTGCTACGCGCGCTCGCGGACAGCATGGATTTGCCCAGTGTCGAGGCGTTTTTGGCAGCCAGCAACGTGCCAGGCCCAACGGTGCTGCGCACGCACGCCGGCCGCGCCACACGCACGCAGCTGATGGAGCGCTTGCGCAGCGAGGACATCGTCACGACCGTGGGTGAACACGCGCCGCTCGCGTTGTTGGTGCAAGGTCACGCGAACTTGTGGGGCAGCGCTGCCTGGCGCGACGGTTGGTTTGAGGTGCAAGACCAAGCATCGCAGCGCGTGGCGCACGCCTGTGTGCACGACGCACCGACGGCGCCGCGCGTGGTGCTCGATCTGTGCGCGGGCCGCGGCGGCAAAACGCTCGCCCTGGCCGCGCTGTTGGCCGCCCAGCCCTCATGCACGCTGTACGCGCACGACGTCGACACTGCGGCGCTGCGGGTGCTGTCGGGCCGGGCGCAGCGCGTGGGAGCGCGCGTGCAGTTGGGATTGCCAGCTGTGCCCGCCGACGTGGTGTTGGTGGATGCGCCGTGCACGTCGACCGGCGTGCTGCGGCGTTGGCCTGACCTGCGCTATACCTTCGCCGATGCGCACAGCCACGTCGGTGTGCAAAGCGCGCTGTTAGTACAGGCGGCTCAGCGGTGTGCCGTGGGGGGCCGCGTAGTGTACGCGACGTGTTCGGTGCTGCGCTGCGAAAACGACGACGTCATCGCGGCGGCGCCGGCGAGCTTACGCTGCGAACGCATCGAGCGCTTCGCGCCGCACGTGCAAGGGACCGACGGTTTTTTCATCGCCACGCTGTCACGCCATGCGCCGTGTTCCCTTTGACGCGCACCGCCGAGCGTGGGCCGCGCTGTGCCGCGCTGTGGGCGGCTGCGCGTTGGGCGGCCGCGCGTTGACACGTCGTGATGAGCGGTGGCATTGAACCGACACGACGCTCGCGACGACCCGCGAGCGCGCTTCGGAGGCCGACATGGTGGACGCGCTCGCGCTGTGGACCCGCTACAAATCGCAGCTCTTTGTCGACGAGGATATCGGCATCTCCCTCGACATCAGCCGCATGGACATGGACGCGGCATTTTTTGCGTCCACGGCGCAGCGCGCGCATGACGCACTCGCGGTGATGGCCGCTGTCGAGCGCGGCGTGGTGGCGAACCCTGATGAACAGCGCATGGTGGGGCACTATTGGTTGCGCGCACCTTCGCTGGCACCGACCGCCGAGATTCGCGGGCAGATCGAGCGCGCGCTGGTGCAGATCGACGCCTTCGCCGCCGACGTGCACGCCGGCACGGTTCGCACCCAACGCGGCGCGGCGTTTCAAAACCTGCTGGTGGTGGGCATCGGCGGCAGCGCGCTTGGTCCGCAGCTGGTGAGCGAGGCGCTGGGCAGCGCGCACGACCGCATGCGACCGTATTTTTTTGACAACACCGATCCCGATGGCATGGACAACGTGCTGTTGAAAATCGCGCGCGCGGGTGGCCTTGAGCACACGCTCACCCTCGTGATCTCAAAGTCGGGCGGCACCAAAGAAACCCGCAACGGCATGCTCGAAGCGCACGCGGCGTATCGTGCGGCGGGCCTCGACCCGGCCAAGCACACCGTCGCGGTCACCGGTGTCGACAGCGAGCTAGACAAGCTCGCGAAAACACAAGGTTGGTTGGCGCGTTTTGAGATGTGGGACTGGGTCGGCGGGCGGACCTCGGAGCTGTGCGCAGTGGGGTTGTTGCCGGCGGCGCTGCAGGGACTCAACATCAAAGCCATGCTCGACGGTGCGCGCGCCATGGACGTGTTGACGCGCCGCGCCGACATCGCCAACAACCCCGCGCTGCTGTTGGCGCTCGCGTGGTTTAAAGCGACGGAAGGCAAAGGCAAAAAGGACATGGTGGTGCTGCCGTATAAAGACCGGTTGGTGCTGTTGTCGAAGTACCTGCAACAGCTGCTGATGGAGAGCCTCGGCAAGGAAAAGGACCTCGACGGCAACGTGGTGCACCAGGGCATCGCGGTGTACGGCAACAAGGGTTCCACGGATCAGCACGCTTACGTGCAGCAGCTGCGCGATGGCGTGCCGAACTTTTTCGCCACCTTCATCGAGGTGCAAGCGGACCGCGTCGGTGCGTCAATGCACGTGGAGCCGGGCGTGACGTCGGGGGACTTTCTGTTGGGGTTCATGCTCGGGACCCGGCGCGCGCTGTACGAAGGCGGCCGCCACAGCGTCACGGTGACGCTGTCTGAGACGTCGCCACGCCACTTGGGTGCTGTGATCGCGCTGTACGAACGCGCTGTGGGGTTTTACGCCAGCTTCGTCAACATCAACGCCTACCACCAGCCCGGCGTCGAAGCGGGCAAAAAGGCGGCGCAGGCTGTCATCGCCGTGCAGCACGATGTGGTGGCCGCACTGTCGACGCAGCCGCGCACGCTCGAGCAGATTTGCGCGCAGCTCGGCGCCAACGCTGACGTCGAGACCGCGTTTAAGGTGCTGGAACATCTCGCGGCCAATGCCCGCGTGCACAAGCTTCGCGGCAGCACGCCGTTTAACGCCACCTACGCGCTATAAAAATCACAACCAGCGCCGCGCCGCCCACGTCGTTAGCACGGCGACAACGCCTGACAGCACCATGCCCCACGCGATGTCGACCACAACGACGACGGGCGGCCAGTTTTTGAGCAGCGCATAGTTCGTAAGTTCATAGGTTTGGTAGGTGATGAAGCCGTAAAACACCCCGAGCACCAAGGCGCGTCGGATGCTGTTGGCCTCGACCGCGGGGCCGATGACAAACACCACCATCCCGAGCAAAAACAACGCGTAAAACGCCAAGGCCGCGGGCCACAGCGCCTGCTCCCGCATCAAAAATCCCAGATGCTTGGTGTAAAACGTCCGCGCGACCACGCCCAGCCACAGCAAGTCCATCGCAAAAAACACCACGAGCGCGACCGCATACAATTTCGCGTAGCCAGCAAAAGACAACGTCATGAGGTTGAGATGCCAGATCATCAAACGTGTGGCGTCCGGGCAAGCGCCACCGGGACGCGCCGTCTACCTGAGGAGCATCAGACGATCTGCAATGACGACGTCGAGCGGGATCAGGTCCGTGACCCGCTGCGACCGCTCGTCTTTGGCGTGAGGAACCACATCGACATCTTCGGGCAGGAGTGCAGAGCAAATCGGACCTGTACCGATCGAAAAGAAGCGCTCATCGACCATCTCGAACCAAAGCGACATGCCTGCGATGTTGACAACATCGACATGCCTCTTCGCCACCGTCTCGTCGGCAAATGCCTTGTCGATGAGTGCGTCGAACTTTGCTCGATCGAAGATCTCGAAAACCGCTGGATGGGGGTCGCAGGCTCGCGTCTCGATCGCACGCATGCGTCGCGTCACCATCGACAAAGCTGGTCCCAGCTGAGGCCCCTCTGCCCGAAACGGCCGCAAGGCACTGAACTCGGCGCTGTCCGAGCGATTGCGAAAGGTGGCTTCATCCCAAGCCTTGTTTGCGAATGGGACCTTAAGAAGCGCAGGACACGACGCCTCAATCAGTCTAAAGCTGAGCTTCTGCTCGGCTCGATCTTCCGCGCGCCCGGTGAACGCCAAGCTGTGCAACGCAGGATCGAAGGTTGGCCAAGAGAGGTCGGTCTCCGCCATCGCGACGCGGCGGTAAAGACCGCCATGGAACTGCGGCATTCTGTTTGCGGTAAATATCCGATCGAGGTCGTAGGTCTGCCGCTCGAGGCGCACCTGATGAAGGAGTACCTCTTTGAGGAGCGCGCCCACCTCGCTCCTCAAAACGTCCGCGGCGCGACAATGGGCCACCTGGAAGAACGCTTGCTCGTTGCCAGCGATCGGGAGATTCGGCTGGCCGCGTTCGTGCAGCAAGTGCGAGTAATACCCCCGGTAATATTCGCCGCCGTTTCCGTTGAGGCTGAAGATTTTTTTGCGGCCGGCGCGCTTGTTGCGAGCGCTCGCGAAGCGCGACGAACCGACGCCCCAGGTCTCCGCGAGCTCGCGCGTCCCCGCAGACGCATAGACCCAACCCTTAACGTCCCGAGCATAGTCCTCGGCGCTGAAGGGCGCTGCCGCGGGATCGCGGACCTGATGATCGAGGGACATCAACGCCGCGATCGCTTTGCCGGCGAGCACGTCTGGGTGCGCGTCATTCCCGAAAGTCTCGAAACGAAATTCGCGATGCACGCCCGCCTCCACGGCGAGCGCCAGAGGCAATCTCGAATCGAAACCACCGGTGATTTGCCCGACGCGGCTCGCGGCGTCGGCGTGCGCCATCGCGACGACGTGCTGCGACGCCTGCGCATGAACGCGTTTGAGCGCGGCACCATCGTCTTCCTCCGCCTCTCTCACGTAGAGGTGCGGGTTCTGTCTGAATACGCTCACGTTGTTCAACGCATCGACGTGGATTGCCGCGTTCGTCGGCACGCGAAAGACGCCGTGATAGGGCGTGCACGGCTCGCCGACGAAACCCCACGAAATCAACCAGGCGAATGCGAGATGATTCCCGGCGACTTTTTGACCGGTATGGCAAGCCAACGCTTGCGCTGCCATGTGTGGATTGTTCGAGAGCGCGACGAGGCCAGCGGCCCGGCAGAAGAACAAGTTATACACACCGAGTGTCGATGAGTAGATGCGATCGACGTCGCCATCAGAAAATTGGCCGTAGCAGAAATTGCCGTTCACGTCGCCGAATCCGCTGCGGAACGCGGCGCCGGGGTCGAGCGCGGAAACTGCGTCGACGATTTTCGCATCCACGACGACTGATCCGTCGAAGAAGCGGACGCCAGAACGATCCGACAGCCTCGAAAGGTGATGGCGCAGCCCATCGGCGGAGCAGAACACCGCGAGCCGCTTTGAGTCTTGGCTCAGGACATATCTGCTCTCGCTGTACTCGAAGAGCGTCTCAGGCCGCGGTGCGCCACAAAAATGCGTCAACACCTCGCTCGGTAGGCTTTTACCGCCGGTCGCATACATCAGACAGAAATCGAACACGTGATTCCCCCGCACCTGGCCAACGAAGCTCTCGAGGAAGAGCACGAGAAGCGTCCCCGCGACGCCAGACCGTCGCCCCGGCGCCTTAGTCGCGCCGATCGAGTCTCGCATGCATCTGGACCGATGATGTGATTCATCAGGCCACCACCACACCTTCGGAACTCGCATGACATTGCGGCGTCGATCCCGAACAGAGCTGCAGTCTCGTTGGATGACGTACTTGCCAACTACGCCGCCGATTCGGTTCGGCGAAGTGATGTCGTTTTTGATCATCCATGGCGCACGCGAAATGTCATGCATTACATTTTGCCCCCGGACTATGTAGCCGCGGATCTTCCCGAAACAGGTGAGGCGAATGGTAATCATATCGAGTTTCGACAGACCATTACGCGTGTCGCCAACGGTTTTGTCGTCGATGAGGACGCGTCCGTCACCTCCCGGCGAATTCCGCGTGAACCTTTAGCGCTGAAGCTTTGATAGCTGACGTATCTCCTGTGCCAATCGGTTGACATCGAAGGTACTCGCGCAGTTGTTGGCCGACCTCGACGTCGAGCGCAGCTTCAGCCGTCCGCAGCTCGGCAACGACAATCCGTTTTCGGAGTCGGCGTTTCAGACGTTGAAATACAGCCCTGCATTTCCCAACCGATCGGGATCGATCGCGGGACAGCCGTTGCGTTATTTGAATCTCCGCGTCGCGCACCGCACACTGTGGGGATGAGACGCGTCGGTGCGGTGACGGTGGCGGCAGTGTGCGCGGCGTTTTTCGTCACCGCACCCGCGCGCGCGCAGACCACGCCGGCTGCCGGTACTATCACGGCGATCCCCGCGTCGGCGCGCTTGGATGCAAACGGCGACGGTCAGCTCGATGTCGCGCGCGTCGGCACGGGATTTCACGCCGGCTTTTGCGGCCAGTTCACCAAAGCCATCAACGACCCCGCGCACAAGCCTGACAACGTCGTGGAATCGCTCGACTTGCTCGATGACCTGACGCCATTTCCCGCCAACCCCTCCACGTGCAACAACGACAACCAATGCGGTGCCGGTGGCGAATGCGTCAACCACGACGACAACAACGGCACGCAAAACGTCTGCACCACGCCCGCCACCATCCCCGATCGTCGCCAGCCGGATCTGACGTTTCGCGAGCTGGTCCCGGTCGCCGATCTGCGCAACAACGGCAACCTCGGCTTTGCGCCGTTTAACGCGCTGTTTCCGTGGGAAGACCAATGCACGCTGCAGGGCGGCGACCTCGACGGCCAACGCTTTGCGATGCGGCTGCGCGGCAATCTGCACATCACCACGCCGGGCATAAAAACCTTCAT
>JAYTVG010001011.1:0-10632 GCA_043744135.1 Deltaproteobacteria bacterium
CGGCCGACGCTGTCGGCGCTCCCCGGCACCACGAACAAAAATCCCGCGCCCAAGCCTTCGAGTTCACTGGTGTACAGATGAAACGTGCCTTGAATGATCGACACGACCGCGATCACCGCCATCGTGCCAAACACCACGCCCAGCGTCGTTAACAGCGCACGCAATTTGTGCTCCAAGATGGAAGACAGCGCCATCTTCACCATCTCGACGTACAGCGTGCCCTCAGCAAGCGGCAGCGTCTTCACGCGCCCTCCACGATGCGGCCGTCTTTGAGTTGAATCTGTCGGTCGCAACGTTTGGCGACGTCGACGTCGTGCGTGACGACGATGACGGTGCGGCCGTGTTGTTTCGACAAGCTCGCGAGCACGTCCAAGATTTCTTCGCTGGTGCGTGAGTCCAAGTTGCCCGTCGGCTCGTCGGCAAGCACGATGCTCGGGTCATTGACGAGCGCGCGCGCGATCGCGACGCGTTGTCGCTGACCCCCCGACAGTTCGCTGGGTTTGTGGTGCATGCGCGTTTGCAGTCCCACCCGCGTCAGCGCGTCGGTGGCGCGCGCGATGCGGTCCGTCGCCGTCATGCGTTCGCTGCGACGGTACACGAGCGGCAGCGTGACGTTTTGCAGCGCGCTTTGACGCGGCAGCAAATGAAAACTTTGAAAGACGAAACCGATGTGGCGGTTGCGCACTTCCGCCAGCTCTTCATCCGTCAAATCCTCGACGGAGATCCCCGCCAATTGGTACGTACCGCTGGTGGGCGTGTCCAAGCAGCCGAGCAAGTTCATCAGCGTCGACTTGCCTGAGCCCGACTGTCCGACGATCGCCACCAGCTCACCTTCTCGAATTTCCACGTCGACACCATCGAGCGCATGCACCTGCTCTTGGCCCATGACGTAGGTTTTTTTAAGCGCCTGCGCGAACACAAGCGGGCGATCGTTGGCGGCGTTTTGCACCGTCGTGGCGACGTCGCTCACGGCTTGGCACCGCTGCCCTTGTCGCTCGACTTGGAGGATTTCGCAGAGTTGTCGATGCTGATCACCTGCCCATCCTCAAGGTTTTTGAGCACGCGAAACGGCCCCTCGACAACGACATCTTCAAGCGTCAACCCCGACAACACGGCGATGCGGTCGTCCTCGCTTGGGCCGAGCTTGACCTCGCGCTGTTTGACGATATTGCCCTCGACCACAAACACGTGATCGGGTTTGCTGTTGCCCTCCTCGTCAAGCGCACCCTCGAGCACGGCTGCGACCGGGATGGTCAGCGCCTCAGTGAGCTTTTCCACCTCGATATCGGCTTGCGCGCTCATGCCTGGGCGCAACACGTCGCGCGGCAGCGGCAAGGCCACGTCGGCCTGCTCAGCTGTTGTCGCCGTCGCGCTGGTTCTTTTTGACTTCGCGTGCTCGACGGTTTGAACGCCAACCTCGACGGCAAACAACACGGCGCCGGACTGCTCGCGCCCCATCAAGCCGACGCGCTCGACCGGCCCAGCAAACTCCCACTGCTTGATGCCCTGCGCCGTCACTCGCGCGTGTTGGCCGACTTTGACGTCGCCGACGTCGAGCTCGTCGACCTCCAACTTGACAATGAGCTCCGACAAATCAGCGATGACGACGGGCGCGGACGTCCCGCCGCCAAATCCCATGCCGGGCAAGTCGCCACTCGCGGAGATCCCTGACACCGCTGACACCACTTGACCTACCTCGACGCCGACAGCGACGACGGTGCCCGCAATGGGCGCGTTGACCTGGGCGCGCTTGACGGTGTCTTTGGCGCGCGTCAAGTCAAGCTGCGTGCGTTGTGCGCTGGCCGTCGCTTGCTCGACGTCGGCGCGGGCCAACTCGAGCCGCGATTGCGTCAAGCGCAGCGCGTCGTCGGCGAGCACCCCGCGCTCCTTGAGTTTGCTGTCGCGCTCGGCCGCGCGCTCGGCTTCTGCCACTGCAAGTAACGCACGCTTGCTCATGGCCTGTGTGCCGGACAACGCGACGCGCAGTTGCTCGACGGTGTTTTTGAGCTGCTCATCGTCGAGCGTGAACAGCGTGTCACCCGCTTTGACGACGTCACCCGCCTTCACCAACACGGCTTTGATGCGGCCACCAATTTCACTGGCGACCTCGACTTGTTCGCGCGCGCGCACGCGGCCCTGCGCCATCACCTTGCTCGTGAGCTCGCGCTTGATGACAGGTGCCGTGCGCACTTGCGCGCGATCGCTGGTGTCGGTCCACACGATACTCACGACAGCCATCACGCCCGCGACGATGAGCAACGCGATGCCGAGGCCCATGCGCCTGGGCGGCGGCGTCGGCGGTGTGGTGAGCGCGGTCGCGGTCACGGCTGGGCATCCGCGGCACCGCGGCAGACGCTGTCGTCGACATCGAGCTGGAGATCGCAGCACCTGTCGGGGTCGGTCACGTGATCCGCTGCCTCCGCCGACTTAGCCCGCTCGCTCAACGCCAGTTTGAATGCCTCGTGCGCACACAATTCACGCAGCGCGCAGCCGCAACGCAGCGCGCAGGTGTCTCTCAGCTTGACATCCGTGTTGGCGCAGCTGCCGTCGGCGTCGTACGCGGCGCGCAAAGTGCCCTCGTTTTCGATGTAGCCGTTGATGAGCGCGTCGCCACCGCTGACCGGCGCATCGGCGATGGTGCGCTGTCCAGCGCCGCCGTACACGCACTCCATCAACTCACTGCAGGTGGGCGCGGCGTCGGGCGCTGGTGTGCATGCGCTCGTCAACAGCACGCCCGTCAACATCACGCCCCGCGACAATTTGCACAGCGACAATTTGCCCAGCGACAGCGCGCATGCGCAAAAGCGCGTCCCGACCGTGTCAGCTGGCAAGCAATCCATCAGCGACACTCCTTGGGTGCGTCAGGGACGTCCGCCGCCGCTTGTAGCGCGACCGTACATTGATCGGTGCACAAGTTTGCGCCCTGCACGGTGCTCCAGCAGCTGCCGCTCGCTTCAAAACGCGCGGTGTCGACGTGCGCGTCGAGCTTCGCTTGGCATGCGACGTAGCGCGCGCAAACATCCGATTGGGGCAACGCGCATCCCGCGAGGCTCCACAAGCCGATCGTCAAGCGCACACCCTTAGAGTTACAGCTTCGCACCCAACAAGGGTAAAGTGCTCGCGTGTGGTTCGCTAGTCTTCTATTCGCTGTCGCCGCGGATGTCAGCGACGCCGACGCGCGCATCTTGGTGGTGGCGCCGACGTCGGTGCGCGCACAAGACCTGTACCGCGGCTTGCGGGGTGCGGGGCTGTTGCCAGTGGAGCTCGACGAACGCTCCGGCGTGGACCTCCCGGTGACGACGCCACTGGCGCGCACCAGCCGCGACGATGCGCGCGCGCGCCTGCAAGACAGCCGAATTAAAATGCGCGAGCTCGACACCGCGGGCGCGCTGCGCGACGCCAACGCCGCCGTCGATACCTTGCTGCGCTTGGAGCATCCGCAAGATGCGCGTGACCTGTGGATCGACGTGCTGCTGTTTCGCGCGGGGCTGTTGTTGACCGACGGCAATCCCGCTGCGGCGAGCGCAGACTTGGTGCTGGTGTCGCGGCTGGATAAAAAGCGCACGGAGCTACACCCTGGCTTGTACGCGCCCAGTGTCGTCGCCGCGTACGCGACCGCGCGCGCGCTCGGCGAGGCGGGGCCCCCCGCGCGCTTGATTGTGCGTCCGCGCGCAGCCAACTTTGCCCCCACCAGCGTTATCGTTGACGGCGACGCGGTGCAGCAATCGGCCGACCAAACCACCTCAGCCGACGCGTTGTTGGCGGGCCCGCATTTGGTCACTGCGCGCGCCGAGGGCGTGCAGCACCACACGCAAATCGTCGATCTCAACGCGACGACGCCGACCCTTTTGACGCCGTTTTTGGGCGCGCCCGAGGCCGCACAGCGACGCGCTCAGCTGGTGTTGCAGCTGCGCGCACAAGCGACGCCTCAGCCACAGACGCTTGAGACGCTGGCGGCGTTGTGTGCGGCGCGGACGCTGTTGGTCGAGACGGAAGCGGGCACGTACGTGTACACGCGCAAAACCGGCGTGCGCGCCATCCGGCCAGAGGTCGACGCAGACATGCGCGACGCCAACGTCGTCGGTCGCGCGGCGCTTACGGCACTCACGCGTCCAGTCGATCCAGCCACCGAAGACGGCACTTTGCCGACGTGGTTTTGGGCATCAGGTGCGCTCGGCGTTGGCGTGTTGATTTTGGGCTCGGTCGCGGTGGGCGCATCATTGATAGCGACAATTCCGCCACCGGCCGAGACCACCAAAGCGCCCCCCCGCCCGGTGGTGGTGCGTTGCTGCGTCGCGAACTAACCGCGACGCGCAAGCGCGAACAAAAGTCAGTGCCGAACCGGCGGTTCGATCAAGCAAAATGCGCCATCTTTGCGTCGGTACAACACGTTCATGGTGTCGGTCTTGGCGTTCAAAAACACGTGGAACTCCTCGTGCAGCAAGTCCATCTGCATCATGGCCTCCTCGACCAACATCGGCCGCGCATCGACCTCCTCGTGGCGCACGATGGTGGCGGGCGCTTCTGAAACCACCTCGCCTTCTTGCGACATCGACGCGGCGATGACGTTGTGGCGCACCTTCATCGCCAAGCCTTCGCGCGGTTTGTGCGCTGCGAGTTTGGCGCGGTAGCGCTTGAGTTGGCGTTCGACCTTCGCGGTGGCCCCGTCGATCGAGCCGTACATATCGGCGCTCGTCTCCTCTCCGCGTACGCGCATGCCGTTGGCAGTCACGTTGATCTCAGCGCGGTGGAGATGTTTTTCGACCGAGAGCACGACGTGGGCATCAGTCGGCACGTGAATATATTTTTCGATGCGCGACATCTTGTCGCTGGCAAACGCCTTCAACGCGTCGGTAGCATCCATGTGGCGAAATGTGACGGAGACCTGCATCGTACCTCCAAGGCCAAAGGCCTAAAGCGACCAAGGCGACCGCACGTGAGCGATCCCCACGTCAGGCTACTCCCGAGACCCACAACGCCCCAAACTGTCCCGATGTTCCGCGATGCGTCGGATCGGGGCCAAGACGAGCCAGATCGGCCAAAATTCATTGTTCACCTCCCAAGGTCGGTGAATTCATCGACCTTGGGAGATGAACAATGAATTCCCACCAAAGGTGAAAAACTCCTTGCCCTCAGATAGTTCGATGCTTAGAACCATCTGGTGCATCCGCCCCCTCGATTCAACCAAGGCCAAGCGAGCCACGTCGGCGATGACGTCGACGAGATCGCGGCCTTGATCACCTCGTGGATTGAGCTGTCGATGCGCGTCAACCGCGGTCACGACGACGCCAACGTCGATCCGGGGATGACGCACGCGCAACTGCACACGCTAGAAGCGTTGATGACGCAAGGCCACGCGTCGGTTTCGCAGCTGACGGACCGGCTCAACATGTCTGTGAGCGCCGTCAGTCACCTCGTGCAGCGGTTGGTTGATATGGGCTTTGTCTCGCGCACTGAGGACGAGACCGATCGCCGGCAAAAAAACGTCGCGCTGTCCAGACAGGGGCGCAGCATGATTGAAAAGCTCATGCAGCAGCGCTTTCGCCATATGCGCGGGTCGGTTGAACACCTCGACGACCAGCTCAAGACGCGACTCCGTGCGGTGCTGCTCGATATCGTCGACGCCATGCAAAGGCTCGCTGAGGTGAAAGAGACGGGCGGCAGCCCACAGACGCGGCGCGTGCTCGCCGGCATGAACTTGTGTGGCGCCGCGTTTGACAACGAGGACTTGCGCGGCGCCGATATGAGCGGCGCCAACCTTGAGCTTGCTTCGTTTTGCGGCGCGCGGTTGCAGGGTGCGTCATTTCGCGGCTCGAACCTGCACCGCGCGATGTTGGAGCGTTGCCAACTGCGCGGCGCGACCTTTTCAGGTGCCAACGCCGAAGGTGCGCGCTTCACAGGTGCGGATCTCACGGACGCGAGCTTCGCCGGCGCCAACATCGACGGCGCGGACTTTTCGGGTGCCAACGTTGCGGGCGCGACATTTGTCGGCAGCAACGTTGATGCAGCATGTTTCGCCGGTGCCGTTGGTGGCGCCACGGCCAAGCACTTCGCCGGCGCCTCGCCCTCAACGACCGCGGGGTTTTTTCGACGCGCCACAGTGAATCACGGGCACGCACGACGTCCTGCGGCATCTCACCTACCGGTCCATGCACCGGCATCTCGTTCACAGACAAAGGATCCGAAATGACGAACACCAACATCGTAGAACTCAGCGGCGTGTTGAAGGACTACCCGCTCGGCAAGCTGTCCGTGCGCGCACTGCATGGCATCGACTTAAAAATCGCGCGCGGGGAGTTCACCACCATCGCTGGTCCCTCCGGGAGCGGCAAGACCACGCTACTAAACCTCATCGGCTGCGTCGACGTCGCCACCGAAGGCAAGGTGCTGGTCGACGGGCAGAGCACCAAGGAGCTGAGCGACAACGCGCTCACTGAATTGCGCTTGCGCAAGCTCGGGTTCATCTTTCAAAGCTTCAACTTGGTGCCGGTGTTGTCAGTGTTTCAAAACATCGAGTTCCCGCTGCTGCTACAGGGGGGCATCACCACCGATGAGCGCAAGAGCCGCATCGAGCAGGTGCTTGAACGTGTGGGTCTGGCAAAATACATTAAGCATCGGCCCAACGAGCTGTCGGGCGGTCAACGCCAACGTGTCGCGATTGCGCGCGCGCTCGTGAGCAAACCGGCGCTGGTGTTGGCCGATGAGCCCACCGCGAACCTCGACAGCGTCACCGGCGGCTCCATCCTTGCGCTGATGAAAGAGCTCAACCAACAAGAAGGCACGACGTTCATTTTTTCGACGCACGACCACCGCGTGATGGAGATGGCGAGCCGCATCATTCGCATCGCGGACGGCAAGATCGTCGACGATGGCACCGGCCAAGCGCGTCCCGTTGCAGGCTTGCAACAGGCTGGAGCACACGCATGAGCCCGCTGCTTAAACTGCTCGCCACCTTAGGCATTCAGAGCATTCGCGCGCACAAAACCAAGAGCCTGATCGTGGGCGGCTTGATGGCGATGGGCGCATTTTTGGTGGTGCTAGGTGGCGCCTTGCAAGGATCGCTTGAACACACCATGCGCACGTCGATCGTCGACAGTGTCACTGGCGATATCCAGCTGTACGCCAAAGACGCCAAAGACAAGCTCGCCATCTTTGGCGGCTTCGGCTTTGGCAGCGAGGACCTCGGCGAGATCAAGAGCTTCGCTGATGTACAAAAAACCTTGGCCGCCGTCGACAACGTCAAGACCGTCATCCCGATGGGGATCACCAACGGCGGGTTTTCGACGCCCGGCGATCTCGACCGGGGACTGGCGGACTTGCGCGATGCGGTGCGCAGCAACGACGCAGCGAAGCGTCAAACCTACGCGGCGCGCATCCGACAGATCGCCACGGTGATGAAAGATCAAGCGCGCGTGACGGCTGCGTTGTCGTCGTCGGGCCAGGGTTCTGTCGAGGCGGAATCGATGTTGGCTCGCGCGTCTGACGACGAGCTGTGGAAGTCCTTTGAGGCGGACCCCCTCACCGTGCTCGACGAGCTTGACGCCAAGCTCGCGCCGCTCGGCGATCAAGGTGGCCTAGTGTACTTGCGCATGATCGGCACCGACCTACCGAAATATGGCGCGGCGTTCCCCAAGTTCAAGATCATCGAAGGCAGCATGGTGCCCGAGGGAAAACGCGGGTTGATGATCGGTAAAAAGGGGCTCGACTCGAACGTCAAGATGGGCATCGCGATGACCCTCGACAAGGTGGATGGCGAGCTGAAGAAAGGCAAAACCATCGCGGGCGACAAACTGGTGCAGGAGCTGGTGCAGCGCAACGTGAGGCAAGCGCGGCGCATCATGTATTACTTCACGCCAACCGATGAGCGCGACGTTCAAGCGGCGCTCAAAGCCGCGATGCCCGACAGCAAAGCCGCCGACTTGCCGGCGCTGCTGCAGGATTTCATGAACGTCAACGACGACAACTTCAACGCGCGCTACAAGATGTTTTACGATGTCATCGGACCGCGCGTTCAGCTGTACCCGTTCAAGGTAGGCGACACCATCACGCTGACCGCATTTTCAAAGAGCGGCTACCTGCGCAGTGTCAACGTCAAGGTCTACGGCACCTACGCGTTTGATGGACTCGAATCCAGCGATCTCGCCGGCGGTCTATCGCTAGTGGACATGCTGACGTTTCGCGAGCTGTACGGGCAGCGCACCAAGGCGCTCGACGACGAGCTGAAGGCCATGCGCACGACGGTGGGTGCAGCTAGCGTATCGCGCGAGGGCGCGGAGGCGGCGTTGTTTGGAGGCGACGCGATCGAAGCCACCACCGTGACGCATACGGCGGCCGCGCCCGTGCCGGCAGACACCGACAAGCTTTCGTCAAAACAAGAGCGCGCCGATCGCATGGCTACCGACACCTTCACGCAAGCCGACGTCGACAACGGCGTCGCGATCTCGATCGCTGTGCAGCTCAAAGACCCAAGCAAACTGTCCGCGACGCTGGCGGCGCTCAACACCGTCGGCGAGCCGATGGGACTGCAAGCCGTCGACTGGCAGCGTGCGGCGGGGTTTGTCGGCCAGTTCATCTGGGTGATTCGTGGGGTGCTGTCGATAGCGATCTTAATCATCTTCATCGTGGCTGTCGTCATCATCAACAACTCGATGGTGATGGCGACGCTAGAGCGCGTGGCCGAGATCGGCACGCTGCGCGCGCTCGGGGCAAAAAAGAGCTTCGTCACGTGGATGATCTTGTTTGAAACGGGCGTTTTGGGGCTGCTCGCGGGTGGCGTCGGCGCTCTTGCTGCGACCGGCGTCGTCCTGTGGCTTGGCCAGGTGGGTATCCCGTCCAACTCTGATGTCTTGACGTTCTTGTTCGCCGGGCCGCGCTTATACCCGCACGTGACGCTCGCTCAAGGCGTGTTCGGCTTGCTGACGGCCACCGTCGTGTCGGTCGTGGCTACGCTGTATCCCGCGCGGCTGGCGACGAAGATTCAACCTGTTGTCGCCATGCAAGGCAAGGAGTGACGCCGTGAACCAGTTTAACATCATGGTGCGCATCGCCGTACAAAACCTGTTGGCTTCTCAGCGGCGCACCGCATTTTTGGTCGTGGCATTGTTCTTCGTCACGATGATGCTGGTGTTGCTGTCGAGCCTCGCGGGCGGCATTCAAGACAACCTCGTTAAGACGGCAACCACCATCGCCTCGGGGCACGTCAACGTCGCGGGTTGGTATAAGACCTCGCCCGGCGACTCACAGCCGGTCATCACAAAAGTCGCCGAGCTCCAGGCGGTCGTCAAAGAAGTGCTGCCAGACGCCGTGCGTGTGGTCGTTCGTTCGCGCGGCTGGGGCAAGCTCATCAGTGACAAAGGCACCGTGCAAAGCGGCATCACCGGCATCGACGTCGACAGCGAGACCGAATTGTTTCGCGTTTTGACGTTGGCGCCGGCGAAAGAATTCCGCACCAACCCCGCTAACCCCGACGAGGTGAAGGGCTCGTTCGCCGACGCAAAAAAAGCCAACAGCGTCGTGCTGTTCGCGGGTCAAGCAAAGCAACTCAATGTTGATGTCGGCGACCAACTCACACTGCGGACCGAGACGTTCACCGGCCAGTCAAACACTGCCGACGTCACCGTGGTCGCGGTGGCGCGGGACTTGGGACCGTTTTCATCGTTCAGCGCGTTTGTGCCGAGCACTGTCGTTCAGCAACTGTACCAGTGGAAGCCCGACGTCAGCGGTGCGGTGCAGGTGTACCTGAAGGACATCGAGGACACCGACGCGGCCATGAACACGCTGCGCACGGCGTTTGAGAAACGAGGCTTCTTGCTGGTGGACCATGAGTCGAATCCGTTTTTCATGAAGTTCCAAACCATTCAAGGCGAAGACTGGCTCGGGCAGAAGCTCGACATCACGTCGTGGAAGGATGAGGCGTCGTTTTTGTTGTGGATCGTCACGGGCATTCAAAGCGTCAGCTTCTTTTTGATTGGCTTGCTCACCATCATCATCGTCATCGGCATCATGAACACGACGTACATCGCCGTGCGGGAGCGGACCAAAGAGATTGGCACGCTGCGCGCGATCGGCTTGTCGCGTCGCGGAGTGCTGGTGTTGTTTATGGTCGAAAGCTTGTTGCTTGGCTTGTTTGCGACGTCGGCCGGCGCGTTGGCGGGCGCGTTGGTTGCGAAGATCATCGATCTCTCCGCGATTCAATTCGACGTTGAGGCGCTTCGGGCAGTGTTGCTGTCGGACACCTTGCACCTCGCACCGCACGTTGGTGCGGTCGCCGGTGCCGTCGTCGGTTTTACCCTCATCACTGGCTTTTCCGCGCTTTTTCCAGCCTTGCGCGCGAGCCGAGTTCCTCCCGTGGTTGCGATGCAGGCTGCAGAATGAAGGAGCACACAATGGTTGTTCACGCGTCTTTTTCGTCGTCGATGTCACGCACCGTCACCGGTGAGCAACGTCGCTTTTTGCCGTTCGTGCTGGCGCTGTGCGCGCTCGCGTCGACGATGGCTCGCGCTGCGCCAACCGATGCTGAGATGGTCGGCATGCTCAAGGTGATCGATGATAGGCAGATGAACAATGGCGACTACAAAAGCGTTGTGTACCTAGAGCAAAAGGAGCGCGGCAAAGAAGACACCGCGTTTGAGG
>JAYTVG010001012.1:0-3115 GCA_043744135.1 Deltaproteobacteria bacterium
GGGCATCTGAAGTCGGCTGATGAGCCTGCGCTGCTCGTGCGTACGCCGAGCGGGCGCTTTAAACGTGCGTTTGACCTCTTGTCGCGCGGTCGCGAAGTCTAACCGCCTCGCCGACTAAGTCTTCGCTTCGGGGGCAGACGCGAACGCGCGGCTGAAGATCACGTCGGTGTACATCAACTGCTGCTGCAGGCTACACAGCGCGTCGATGCGCGCTGCCGTCAGGTGGCGCGCAACGTCGACGTCGGCTGAAAGCGCAGCCTTGAAGCCTTGCTCACCAAGCGCGCAGCGCTGCACCCAACCATAGGCCTGTTGGCGCATCACCCCGCACTGCACCAGCGCCAACAGCACGCCGCCCGATGCCACCGTGTCGCCGGCGCTCTTGAGGTTTTGCATCATGCGGTCGGCGTCAACGACCAAGCCCGACACCAACCGCGTCAAACGCACCAGCGCGAAGTGCGCGACCGTGGTGGCGTCGGCAGCGATGACGCGCTCGACGGATGAGTGCGAGATGTCGCGTTCATGCCAAAGTGCGATGTTTTCGAGCGCGGCCTGCGCGTAGCTGCGCAACAGCCTGGCAAGACCCGTGAGGTTTTCGCTCAAGATCGGGTTTTTTTTGTGCGGCATCGCGGAGCTTCCCCGCTGCCCTTTGCCAAACGGCTCAAACGCCTCTTTAACCTCGTGGCGCTGCAAGTGGCGCACCTCCACGCTCAAGCGCTCAATCGCGCCGCCCAAGATCGCGAGCGCGCAAAAAAAGTTGGCGTGGCGATCGCGGGGGATCACTTGGGTGGCCACGGTCTCCACGCGCAAGCCGAGCGCGTCTAGCGTGCTGCGCTCCACGTCGGGCGGGATGTGGCCGTAGTTGCCGACAGCACCCGAGAGTTTGCCGGTGCACAATTCGTCTGCGGCTGCCACCAAGCGCGCGCGCGATCGTGCGAATTCCGCGTGGGCACCCGCGAGCTTGAGCCCAAACGTCGTGGGCTCAGCGGCCTGGCCGTGCGTGCGCCCCAGGCACGGTGTCATCTTGTGCTCGACAGCGCGCGCCTGCAGCGCCGCCAACAACCCGTCGAGCGCCGAGGTGATGTGGCGCGCTGCTTCGCCGAGCAACAGCGCAAACGCGGTGTCGACGACGTCTGACGACGTCATACCGAAATGCAGGTGGCGCGCGTCGTCCCCGAGCGCTTCTTCGCACGCGCTCAAAAACGCGATCACGTCGTGTTGGGTGGTGGCTTCAATCTCGCTGCTGCGCACGGCGAGCGCCGCGAAGTCCAGCGTGCGCGCTGCCGTGCTTAAGCGCGCGCTTGCGCCCTTGGGCACCACGCCGCGCGCCTCCCATGCCGCCGCCGACGCGATCTCCACGTCGAGCCAGCGCTGCAGCCGACGCGCATCGGTCCACAAAACGGCCATCTCGGGGGTGCTGTAGCGTGGAATCATCGTCGACCTCGTGCGCCGCTGCTCGCGGGTGCCTCAAACAATTTCAACTGCCGCACCAGCGCCACGTGCGGCGGTGGTGGTGGTGGGATTGCTGCCGGGGCCGCAGCGACGGGGCGAGGCACATCTGCCTTCAACAGCAGCCCGTCGATGATCTTGTGCGTGGCCGCCACGTGATGCGGGTTACGCGCTCGCTTCACGCGCAGCCAGCCGGTGGGGTGATGTTGTGGACAGACCGCGAGTTGTACGTCGTGGCCATCGACCGCCCGACGGCACGACGCCATGGCGAGCGCAGGTGTATTGTTGACCTCAGACAGGTGCGCGAGCAGCACGCGCGACGGCCGCCCAGCGCGCATCGCATGCGCCACGAGTTTAGTGCCGTCGTCGTTGTTTAAGTGCCCGTAGGGTGAGCCGATGCGACGCTTGAGGTGCTGCGGGTACGGGCCTTTGCGCAGCATCTCGGCGTCGTGGTTGTGCTCAACCACGATGGCGTCGCAGGTCGCAAGGGCGTCGCCGATCAGCATCGTCGGGGTGCCGAGGTCCGTCACCACGCACAAACGCTCGTCACCATCGTCGACCACGAAGCACACGCTACCTTTGGCATCGTGCACGGTGCCGATAGCCGTCACCTTGAGCGCAGCAACGTCGAAGGTAGCGCCCGCGGTGATGATCTCACGGTTGTCGAGGCCGCCCGCGCGCGCGCAAAATGCTTGCGTGCCCTCGGTGCAGTAGGTCGGTACGTTGAGCGCGCGAGCGAGCTGCCGTGCACCTTTGACGTGGTCGCCGTGGCCGTGGGTGATGAGCAGGCCGCTGACGACGTCGAGGTCGGTGTCGAGCGACCGCATGCGGCGCCGGGTCTCGCGCGCGGCAAAACCCGCGTCGATGAGCAGGGTGACGCCGCCACCTTGGACCACGACGCAGTTGCCCTTGCTGCCGCTGCCTAAGATGGCGAATCGCACGCGCGCGTTACTTCATGTCCGCGCAACACCGAAAGCCCAAGGTCTGGCTCGTGGTGCGCGCCGACAACAGACGCCGCGCCGAGCAACGCGACGAGAAGTCTGGCCGGTCGGCGCTGCCACCCTTGGCGAGCTTTTGGCCGTTGACGCTGTCGAGCACCCACTCCTCAGCGTTGCCCGCCATCATGAACACCTTAAATGCCGACCGACA
Source organism: Deltaproteobacteria bacterium (assembly GCA_043744135.1). Classification (GTDB taxonomy): domain Bacteria; phylum Myxococcota; class UBA727; order UBA727; family VGSZ01; genus JAYTVG01. The sequence continues at coordinate 2,596 of JAYTVG010001012.1, forward strand.
TCGCTTAAACGACAACGCGCCCGTCAACGCTCGGGGCTTGCCGTCCGCGTCTTCAGTGTTGCAAGCCGAGGCTTCGTAGCTGTTGCCGTACGGGAAGCGCGAACCTGACGCGCCCTTGCACGCGCGCTCCCATTCTCTTTCGGTACACAAACGTCGCCCGGCGCGCTCACACGAGGTCTTTGCCGCCTGCCACGACACGCCTGTGACCGGTACGCTATCTTTGCCGTTGGGCGCTTCGTAGTAGTCGATACAAAAGGCCGCGACGTCAACATCGGTGGCGGTGGCCTCGCCGAAGTTGCGCATCGGGTCGCCACCGTCAGAGCCAAAACGCGTGCGCCCAGCCTCGACACCCGCCATGCCTTTGGGACATAGACCGGCAACGACCGCGTCGGGTTTCACGTCTGGGTTCACGTCCGGCTTCGCGTCGGGCACCTTGGTGGCCATCGCCAGCTCGACGGACTTGTCGGGCTTTACCGCGTCGGGTTTTACCGCGTCGGGTTTTACCGCGTCGGGCTTCACC
>JAYTVG010001013.1:0-10588 GCA_043744135.1 Deltaproteobacteria bacterium
GCACCGCCGGGTGAGCTGGTGTTGTCAAACCTGGCGCGCGCCGGTCTCGTCATCGACGCACGCACCAAGTTTTTTCGCGGGGCGGGCTGCGCGCAATGCGGTGGCGACGGCTTCAAAGGTCGCGCGGGGGTGTACGAATTGCTCGTCGTCAACCCCGCTGTCAAAGAGGCCATCTCGCGCGGCGCTCCCGCACACGAGCTGCGCGCCATCGCTGAAAATGGCGCCTACGTGCCGTTGTCGAGGTACGCGAGCTTCCTGTTGCAAGAGGGCATCACCGTGCCATCGGAAGTGTTGCGGATCTTGCCGAAGGCCGAAGGCGCCGTCTCCGCGACGTAGCCGCGAACCAGCGGCGCCACCCCAGTACGGCGCACGCGCCGTGGCCCCGGCTCGGTGTGTCGACGTCAGTGGAGTTCTACAACGATGCTGTCGGCGTCGGCGCTCGGGATGCCGACGCACGCCATGGCGTTTTTGTTCGTCAGGTCCATCACCAAAGCACCGCAGGTGGCGACGTCGTGCGCATTTTTGGTGTTGTGTTTGAGACCGACGGGCTGCAGCGCCGCAAACACACCGTACATATCGTCGGGCAGAGGCTGCTTCACGAGCGCACCGAGCGTGGCGTAGCGGTTCACGGTCGTGCTGCCCGGGATGATCTTGCACGTGTCCACCATCTCGCTGTCGACGCAGTGGTTGGTGTGAAAATACGGCTCATGCCCCCCTTCGCGAATGATCTTCTTTTTGGTGCCTGAGGTTTCGATGCCAAACACGTCGGTGGCGTCGGCGACGATGTAGTGCCGGCCACTGCCGATGTTGGCACCCATGATCGTGTCACGCATGGCCGCAGCGCTCGGTTGTCGTAGGGTTTTGCGCACCAGCGCTGGCCACACGACACCCATCTTCGCGTCGATCGAGTTGAGGTTGTTGATGGTCAGCGCCGTTCCCCACGACGTCATGCCCGTCATGCCCAAGCAGCCTGCGATCGAAAACACCACCGCGCAGCCGTCTTTTGGAATGCCCGCAGCCGACGTCTGCGTCACGCCCGCACCTTCAGGGCGAGACGGGAACTTGATCAGCACGGCGTAGGGTTGCGCGCTGCCGTGCATGTCCCAGGTCTGCGCCAGGATGCGGATTTTCCCCGGTTGTAAAAACAGCGCGGAGCAGCCGCCAGGATCTTGCGCGGTGTTGAGGTCGCTCAAGCGCAAGTCGCGCAGGTCTGTGTAGTGGTTGATGACGACGACGTGGGCGGGGGTGACGTCGGCGGCGCGCGCGATGCCGCACAGTTCGTCAAACAGCGCGCGATCGAATTGCTCGAGCAGCGGCAGGTGTCGCTGCGCGAGCGCAAGCACGTTTTGTTTTGTGCCGAGGTCGGTCTTGCTCAACGTCAGCTCGATGCGCAGATCAGCGAGCGCGCGAATGTCGTCTTTGAAATTCTCGCCGTGCTGCTCTCCCCATGCTGCGGGGTTGTCACCCGTCAATTCCAAGACGCGAATGCTCATGCCCTTGGTATCCACCGTTTGGCCACGAACTTCAACGCAGCGCCCGCGTGCCTTCATCGGCGCAAGCTGCTAGCCGACGCCGATGGTCGACCCGCTACATGGCGTCACGCTGGAGCAGATGCTGACGGCGCTGGTGGCGCACTTTGGCTGGGAGAGCCTCGGCGAGCGCATCGCGGTGCGGTGCTTTACCCACGATCCGAGTATCGCGTCGAGCTTGAAATTTCTGCGCCGCACGCCGTGGGCGCGGGCCAAGACCGAAGGGTTGTATGGGTTCATGTTGCGCGAGCAGCGTCGCAAACGAGCAACGCCGGTTGAACCCAGTTAGGTCGCGTGGGCGCGCGCTGGTTGACGATGGCGTCAAGCGCTACAGCTAGTCGTGCGTAAATCGCGTGCCCAAAACGCCGTCGCCTCGCAGCGCGGACACGAAGGAGCCGTCGTGTTGCGCGCCTAAAATCGCCACTGCACCGACGCCCTCATTTAAGATCGACAGCACTTCCTCCACTTTGGGGATCATGCCGCCTGAGATGGTGCCGTCTTTGATGAGCTGCTTAGCAGTCTTTTTCGTCAGCGTGGCGATGCGTGAGCTGGCATCGTTGAGGTCCGCTAACACGCCGCCGACAGCGGTCACCATCAACAGCAGGTCCGCGTGGAGCGCGGTCGCTATCGCCACCGCAGTGGTGTCGGCGTTGATGTTGAACACCCGCCCGGTCGGCGACACACCGAGGGTGGCGATGACGGGCACCAAACCCATGTCGAACAAGCCGACGATCAACTCTGCGTCGATGCCGACGACGTCACCGACCTCGCCATAGTCGACGAGCCCCTTTTCACCTTTCACGCGGACAGGCGCGCGCCGCTCCGCCAACACCAAGCCGCAGCTGGCGCCGTGGGTGCCAAACGCGGGCACGCCGGCGGCGAGCAACGTGCACACCAACCCCACGTTGACCTCGCCGCAGATCGCTTGCGTGACAACGACGAGGTCGTCGGGCTGCGTGACGCGCCTGCCCGCGACTTTACGAGGGACCAAGCCGAGCTTGTCTTGCAGCGCAGTCACCTGAGGACCGCCACCGTGCACCACCGCGACCGTCGCGCCGGCGTCGACCAGCGCGCGGATGTTGACGCCGAGGCCTTCACGCTGCGCGCGGTCGAGCAACACGTCGCCACCGACTTTGACGACGACGATGGGTGCCGTTGAGGCGCTGTTGGGTGCGTCGCTCATGGCCACAACCCCGGCATGTCGAGGCCTTGCGTTTCGGGCGCGCCCACCATGATGTTGAAGGACTGGATCGCTTGCCCAGCGCCGCCTTTGATTAAGTTGTCGATAGCGCTCATCACACACAGCGTGCGCTTGCCGGTGCTGGCGTCGATGCGCGTCTCGATACCGATCTCGACGCGCGCGGTGCCCGCCACCGCCACCACCTCGGGCACTTGGCCCAGCGGCATCACCCGCACCAGCCGCTCTGCCGCGAAGGTTTTTTCAAACAACGCGTGCAGCGATTCGCGCGTGTGGCCAGCGGGCAGGTCGAGCTGCGAGATGGCCAAAATGCCGCGCGAGATCGGCGCAGAGATGGGCACCAGATCGAGTGCAATGCGCGCGCCACCAACGTCGCTGAGCGTTTGCAAGATCTCGCTGCGGTGTTGGTGCGTGAGCACTTTATACGGCTTGAGGTTGTTGCTGCGCACGGGGTGGTGGGTGCCTTCTTGCGGGTTTTGCCCGCTACCCGACGAGCCCGTCATCGCCACCGTGCGCACGCCCGCGTCGATGAGCAAGCCCGCTTTGGCCAGCGGCACCAGGCCCAGCGCGATGCAGGTCGCAAAACAGCCGGGCGAGGCCACGTGCTTGGCGGTTTTGATCTGCGCGCGGTGCAGCTCGGGCAAGCCATACACAAATGTGCCCAAGCGCTCGGGGCACGGATGGCCGGGGGCGTAGTCGCGGTCGTAGTCGTCGAGGTTGCGCAAGCGAAAGTCGCCGCTGAGGTCGATGAGCTTGACGTCGACGTCAAACAGCTCCATCGCGACCTTCGCTGTCACCTTGTGCGGCATGCCCAAAAACACCACATCCGCCCCGGCTGCGGCCTGCTTGGGCGGCACGTCGACGAGCTTGAGGTCGGTGTAGCCGGCCAGCGTGCGGTGCACTTCGCCGAGCGCTTTTCCGACGTGATCTTTGGATGCGACTGTGACGAGTTGGACGTCGTCACGTACGACCAAATGGCGCAAAATTTCCGATGCGCCGTAGCCAGCGCCGCCGATAATGCTCACACGTGTTGGTTGGGCCATACGCTGGCATACCCCATTCATTTTGCCTTGGGTTCATCGGCCTGAGCTGCACCGCCCAAGGTCTGCGAATTGCCCCGTTCGCCCACCAGGGTCGACGAATTGTCCGAGTTGTCACCCGTGAGCCCTTGCGCCCAGCGACCGTCCGATCAAAGACCCGCCCTATGCAGACTCCCATTCGCGCATGCCGACTGTGCGGCAACACGAACCTTGGCCAGGTCTTAGACCTCGGCGAACATGCGCCCTCTGGAAGCTTTTTGGCGGCGCGCACCAAGCTCAGCCGCAGCGCGTTGCGCTTGTTGCGCTGCGAGGGTGACAAGGCCTGCGGCCTGGTGCAGCTCGCGGTCGACGCTGGCGCCACGCCGTATCCGGAGCTCGTGCCCGTGCGCGTCGGCCAAAACGCCCGCCGCGCTGAGCGCATGGTCGACAAGGTCGCCGAGTTGATTGAAACGCGCCCGCTCAAAAAGGGCGACGTCGTCGTCGACATCGGCAGCAATGACGGCACGCTGCTCAACGCCTACGACAAAAGTGCCGCGCGCGTCGGCGTCGACCCCAACTGCACGGCGTTTGCGGCGTCGTACGCCGACGGCATCGCCAAGGTGCCCGTGTTGTTTGGCGAGGGCGCCGCCAGCCTCGACGCGGTGAAGGCCGCGATGGGCGGCAAGAAAGCAAAGATCGTCACGAGCATCTCGGTCCTTGATAAGGTGCGGGCGCCGCTACAGTTTGTAAAAGACGTCGCCAGCATCCTTGCCGACGACGGCGTCTGGCACGTCGAGCAGCGCTATTTGCCGTCGATGATGTCGACGCACGGCTACGACAACGTCTGCCACGATCACCTGGGCTATTTCTCGCTGTCGCAGATCGTATTTTTGCTGGATCGCGTGGGCATGAAGGTGCTGGAAGTGTCCTTCGATCCGCTCAACGGCGGCACCATCGCCGTGACCGCAACGAAGGGTGAAGGCCACGCAGACGTGGTGCCGCCGCTGCTCGCGGAAGAAGCGCCCCGTTTGAAACGCTCGCAATGGGAAGCGTTCGGCGTGTTTTCGCGCCGCCATAAAGAGCAGTTGCCCGCAAAGTTGTTTGAGTTGAAGTCCGACGGTGCGCGCGTGATGGCCCTCGGCGCGTCATGTCGCGCCAATGTTCTATTGCAGGTCGCGGGCATCGACAGCCGGCTCATCGAGGCCATCGGCGACAACAACCCCGACAAAATCGGCAAGTTCACCCCCGGCAGCCTGATCCCTATCATTGCCGAGGCCGAAGCCTTCAAGCGCGCGGACGTGATGTTGGTGCTGCCGTGGTCAGAGCGTGCGCACTTCGTCGCGAAAAACAAGGCGTTTTTGGCGCGCGGCGGCAAGTTGTTGTTTCCGCTTCCCGACATCGACCTCGCCACCGCGTAACATCCAGTCCGAGGCCGCAATCGAGGCCGCGCCGCGGGCTTTCGAGCTATTGCGCGAACAAGCTACACACAGTGGTTCTCAGGCCAGTGCATGACACCGTGCGCCAGCGCGAATCAAGCGCGCTGCTCGCGAGCGCACAGCCTGGCCCAGCGGTGTTCGCGGGTTGGTTGTCCAAAAACCCGAAGCCCCCTTGCGCGATGGCTTGCCCCGTCGACGTCACAAAGGTGCCGTCTTGTTGCTCGTCGCTGACGTCGATCCAGTATTGGCGTTGCGCGAACGCTCTGACAGCGCGTCGCGCGTCAGCGGTGGTGGGGAACGCCAGCGACGTGCCGGCTGCGATCTGCGTGCACCGTTCACGCGCAGCTGCAAACACGAGCGTGACGTCGTTTTTGAGGTAGCAGCGGTCCGCCAGCAGCATGACCACCGTGTCGGGGGCATGAGGACACGTGGTCGCGTGGCAGCTGACGTCGCAGCCGACCTCGCCGTCACACTCCTCAAGTGCGCCGTCGCGCACACCATTGCCGCACGTCGGCACCTCGCACAGCGCGCCGCCATGCGTCGCTGGCGCGTCGCAGCTCTCGTCGTACAGCACGCCGCCGCCGTCCATCGCCACGCAGCCTTCAACGCCTGCGTCGCCGTCGGTCAACTCACCCGGCGCAAACTGCGTCGTCAGGTCCGCGATGGTCTCGCGCGAATCGGGGTTGAAGCGGTCGGGTTGCGAGTCCGGTTGCGGCTGCGTGTCCCGTAGACCCAGCCACGCGCGGTCGGTCGCGGGGACGAGCGCGCGCGCCACCACCGCTTCGTCACCGCGCGTGGGAATCGCCAAGTGCCCGGCGTACCCTTCGCAGCGGCTGCGTGCTTGCGTCGCGCTCAGTGCGTCTTGCGGCGCCAACAGATAAAAGCAGTTGCTCGTATTGGCTCGCACCCCGGCGGTGTCCTCGATGAGCGGGCACGCTTCACCTTCTCCTTCACCTTCACCCTCACCTTCGCCTTCACCTTCACCCTCACCTTCGCCTTCGCCTTCGCCTTCGCCTTCGCCTTCACCTTCACCCTCACCTTCGCCTTCGCCTTCACCTTCACCTTCGCCTTCACCTTCACCTTCGCCTTCACCTTCACCCGCGACGCAGACGCCAGCACGACACTGCTGGTGAGGGCCACACACGATGGCGTCGACGCACGCGACGTCGTTTGACTGCAAGTGGCACGCGCTTGCGCATGCGACTGCACACCAAAGCGCCGGGCGCGCACCCCAAAACGTCATGGTTCGCTCCACTGGGCGGCAGCCACCCATGCGCCTAACGCGAGTGCCGTCACCGCGGCCGCGCCGCCCGCGACTGCAAGCGCCGCGGTCGCGAGCTCGGCTGCGCGCAAAGCCTCGTATTGCGCGCGCGTGCGTCCCGCCGTGGGCCGCGCGAGCGCCGCCTCAAGGCCGAGTGCGGCACCGCCAGCCACCACCGCGACGACGCCGTTGCCGGCGGCCACGACGTAGGGGGCCAGACTCGACCGCGCTGGCACCGTCGGCGCTTGCATGCGCTGCGCTTGTTGCGCTTGCACGCGATCCGCTTCGCAGCCGTCACCCTCAACAGGGACGAGCCCAGCCGCGAGCGCCGCGCGTGTGCGCAAAAACATCACGCTCACTTTGGGCGACGTACCCTCGGGCAATGCCACGGTGTTGTCGAGCACAAGTGCTGCCGCAAACGCCGCCTGCGCGCCCGCTTCGTCGAGCAACGCGCCGCGTGCCTGGGCGAGGCCAAGCCAAGCGCGCGCCCGCTCGCGAGGTGACGCGTGTGGCGAGGCGGTGGCGGTCTCAAACAACAGCGCCGCGTCCTCAAACGCGAGCGCCGCCAACGCGCGCTCACCGGCCACGAGCTGCGCATCGCCATCGACGCCGCCCGACGTTTCGGCAGCAGCGTCAACGTGACCAGGTATCACGGCGCGCGCGTCGTGATGCGCAGCAGCATCCGCGACGACGGCGCAGACAACCACGGTGGGGAGCAACGCAGCGAGCACGACCGTGGATACCACACGACGCGCGGCGCTGCGAAATCGCGCCGATTGCAATAGCCTGCACAGCGATGGTCGACCCACAAGATCCCGTGCCGGAGGCCACACGCACCATGGGGCCGCACGCGCACAACGCCGCGGCATCGTCTTGGCTGTTGCGCGTGGTCGCGGGCGCCGACAGCGGCAAGAGCATCCGCGTCACGACGGAGTCGGTGGTGGTGGGATCGGGCACCACCGTCGACTTCGTGCTCACCGACGGCGGAGTGTCGCGACGTCACCTGGAGATCGTGCCAGTGCTGCACGGCTTGCGCGTGTCGGACCTCGCGAGCAAAAACGGTACCTATCTTTTAGGCGTGCGTATCGATTCTGCCGTCGTTGCCGTCGGCACCGAGATCAAGCTGGGCGCAACAACGTTGCGCATCGACGACGACGCCATCATCGCCAACCACGTCGAGGCGCGCGTGTTTGGTGCCATGGTGACGCAAAGTGTGCCGATGATGCGCGTGTTTGGTGCGCTCGCCCGCGTCGCGCGCACGGAAGCGCCGGTGTTGTTGCTCGGTGAACCTGGCACCGCGAAGCGCACGCTCGCGAAAGCACTGCACGCGCAATCGCAGCGATCGCAACGGCCGTTTGTCCACGTCGACCTAGCGGCGCTCAAGCCCGACGCAGTGGCGCGCGCGCTGTGGGGTGTCGGCGACACACCGCCACAGGCAGGTGCCGCGCAGCGCGCCCACGGCGGCACACTGTTGTTGCACGAGGTCGGCCGCGCAGATGCGCACACGCAAACACAGCTGTTGCTGTTGCTCAACGACAACCACGTCGTGCCCATCGGCAGCAACCGCGCGATACCGACGAATGTGCGGGTGATAGCGACCTCGTCGATGGAGTTGGCGGCGCTGCGCAAGTCCATCACAGCACCGTTGTGGGAGGCGTTGTCGCTGTGTGTGGTGCCGGTGCCGCCGCTGCGCCTGCGCACAGTTGACGTTGCTGCGTTGTGCACAGATTTGTTGCGCGAGGCGGGCAGCACGAAGACCTTCAGTGCCGACCAACTGCTCCGGCTGACGATGCGGCGCTGGCCCGGCAACATCGCGGAGCTGTCGGCACTGGTCGCGCGCAGCGTGGCGCTCGCGGGCGACGGCGCGCTTGATCTGCATGACGAGGTCGTTGAAGCCAGCACACTGCGCGAAGGCCGCGACGCTTTTGACAAAGCACGCATCACCGAGCTGTTGCGCGTGCACGGTGGCAATGTCTCTGGGGCAGCCCGCGCAGCAGGCATGGACCGTCGCCACTTGCATCGCTTGATCAACAGATACGGCATCCAACATGAATGACGCTGCGCGCATTCGTTTCGGCGCGCGCATCGGCAGCGGCGGCATGGCGGAGGTCTTTGCGGGGCAGCTGCTGGGTGTGGCCGGTTTTCACAAAGACGTTGCCATCAAGCGCGTGTCACCGCGCTTTGCGCATGACGCCGTGTTTTTGGAGCGGTTCTTTTTTGAAGCACAGCTCGCGGCGCGCCTATCACATCCGCACATCGCGCAGATCTACGAGCTCGGCCATGACGGCCGCGACCACTATATCGTGATGGAAGCCGTCCATGGCGTGACGCTACGCGAGCTAGACGCTGCGCTGAAAACGCGCGGGCAGATGATCTCCATCGGCATCGCACTGGACATCGCCTCAGCGTTGTGTGCGGCGCTCGCCTACGCGCACGAGCTGCGCGGGCCCGACGGTCCACTTTCAATCGTTCACCGCGATGTCACACCGCACAACGTGTTGCTGGCGTTTGACGGTGGAGTGAAGCTGATCGATTTCGGCATCGCCAACGCCAACTCGAAGACCAGCCAGACCCAGCCCCAGCTCGTGCTCGGCAAAGCTGCGTTCATGGCCCCCGAGGCGATAAACGGTGAGCCTCTCGACGGGCGCGCGGATGTGTTTTCGCTGGGTGTCGTGCTGTTTACAATGTTGAGCGGCCGCCGTCCGTTTCGAGGCGCAAGCGACGCTGAGCTGATGCAGGCGATCGCCGACAACGAGCGTCACGCGCTCGCCGACGTCGCCCCGCACATCTCGGTCGAGTTGGCGTGCGTCGTCGAGCGCGCCTTGCACAACGACGCGAACGCGCGCTGGCAGACCGCACGCGAGTTTGCCAGCGCCATCGCGCGCGCGCGCCCGTTGCCGCTCACGTGCGAGCAAGACCGCATCGCATTGTTGTTGGAGCATTTCCCTGCGCAAGCGATCGCACCGTGGCCCGTCGAGCCCATGCAGGCGTCGACGTTGAGCGAGCACGTCGACTCGCCCGGTACGGCGACGATGATGCCCGCAAACGAGGTCACGACCATCATACCGTTCGCGTCCACGCGCATTTCACCTGCATCAGGCCCCTCGCGTACGCGCTGGTTGGCGTTTGGCGCGTTGGTGCTGTTGCTGGTGTGTGGCGCCGCGGCGTGGTGGTGGCAGCAACCGACCGCGCGTGTCGTGGTGGCGACGGTGCCGCCGCCGATCGCCGCCGCTACGCAAGCGCCCTCAGCGCAGCTTGAGATCGCTGGCATTACCGGTGCCGCGCGCGATGTTGCGCAAGATCCGGCGCCGCAAGAACCGGCGCCGCAAAAACCGGCGCCGCAAGAACCGCAGCCGCAAGAACCGCAGCCGCAAGATCCGCCGATCGCCCGCGCGCGGACGCGCATGCAAGCGCGTGTCGGGACGCTTCAGGTGGATTCGCGTCCGTGGTCGGAGGTCTTCGTCGACGGTAAGCGCGTCGGGATGACGCCGCTTTCGTTGGAGTTGTCCGTGGGCGCGCACACGGTACGCTTGCACAGCGCGCGTTCGGCCGCCGACAAAACCACCGTCGTCACCATCCGAGCAAACCGCACCAAGACGCTGCGCGAAGATCTCGCGCAGCAGTGATCGCAGCTCACGAGCCAAAAAACGGCAGCGGGGTCAGCGGTAGTCCAGGCAGCCGGAAGCGCGCGGTCAGCGCGGGCGCGATGCCGAGCTTGTCGTACAGCGCCTGGTGGATGAGCGCCGGCGTGAGTTTGACACCGCCAGTGCTCGTCACCACGACGCTGCCGCCGCTCGCGATGACATTGCTCGCGACCATGCCGCGCCCTGCGCCAGTTTGCGTCGCGCCGATGACGCGGTTGCCGCCAAAGGTCGCAGCGGCGTTGCCGAGCGCCATCAACATCATGCCAGTGATGGGCCAGTGATCTTTGCCGCGGTCGGCAGCGTCGTTGTAGTAGGTGCGGCCGAAGTCGGAGCCCACAAGCACCACGACGCCGCGCTGTTGCAGGGCGGGGGTGGTTTGCACACGGCGCGCAATGAAATCGAGCCCCTCAAGCACGCCAGCGATCTTTGTGCGGTGGCCGGCGTCGAGCGAGTCGTGGTCGGTGTGCGTGTCAAACGAGCCGAGCGTCAAGTGCGCAGCCA
>JAYTVG010001014.1:0-3108 GCA_043744135.1 Deltaproteobacteria bacterium
CGTCAAGCATGCGCTGGTGTGCTAGCAAGTCGTCGTGCCGCGCGCACCGTAAAGCAGCGCGTTATGCGAAGGAGAACGTCGACATGGTGATGAACCAGGCGCTTAAGGGCAAGACGTACGCGGGTGGCGACGCCGTCGTGGTGGGCGCCACCAGCGCGGCCGCGTACGCTGATGCAACCGACGCCGACCTCGCCGCCTATCGCGGGGACAACGCCGTGGCACCGCCGATGTACGGTGTGGCGTACGCGTTTGCAGCGTTGGGCGCGCCGCTTTTTGATCCGCTGTTGCACGTTGAGATGATGCGCTTGGTGCACGGCGAACAGGACATGCAGTTTACGCATGTGGTCAAAGCCGGCGACAGCATCACCTCCCACAGCCAGATCGCCGCTATCGAACATAAAGCGTCCGGCGAGGTGTTAGACGTCGCCATCACGAGCCAAAACCAACACGGCGCCGTGGTCTTGCGTGCCAACAGCCGCTTGTTCATCCGTGCGCCGCGCCAACGTGACGCTTCTGAGCGCAAAGATGCCGACAGCGACGTCGACGCGTTTGCGGCCGCACCGCATGCGTGGAGTGATACCCAGGTCGTCAGCGCCGATCAAAGTACGCGCTATGCCGAGGCCAGCGGCGACCACAACCCCATCCACCTCGACATCGACGTCGCCAAGCTCGCGGGCCTGCCCGCCATCATCTTGCATGGTCTGTGCACGATGGCGTTTGTCCACAACGCGTGCGTGCGCCAGCTTGACGGTGATCCAAGTCGACTCACGCGGCTGGCGGTTCGCTTCAACCGGCCGGTGCTGATGGGCGATGTCTTGCGCATTGAGGCGCGCGGCCCCGTCACCGTCGACGGCGAGCGCGCTTGGCGCATCGAGGTGAAAAATCAAGCGGACGTGGTGGTACTCAAAAATGGTGTCGCGCGGTGGCGTTGATGCGCGCGCGCCAGTTCGTTTTCGTGTGCCTGATCGGCTGCGTCGCGTGCCCGCGCGTCGGTGCGCGTTTGCCCGTGAAGTTTGCACCCGTCGCCACCGGCATCAGCTACGCCACGTTTGACGTGCCAGGCGCGCCACGCTTTAGCGGCCACGCGTTTGCAGTCGACCTGACGCGGACGCAGCTGCGGGTGGTGCCGGCTCCATCCGCGGCTGGACATGGCCGCGACCTCGTCGACACCATCGCGGCAGGCAACCCCGCGTACGTCGCCATCAACGCTAGTTTTTTTGATCCCGCGGGTGATGCGATGGGGCGCGTGGTGAGCGGTGGCGTCGCGCTCGAGATGAAAGCGCGACCGCAGTGGGGAACGCTCGTCGTCACAGGCGCCGCGGCGAGCATCGTGCTGGGTGATACGCTCGCAAAAGATGCGCCCGGTGGTGACGTCGTGGTGCAAGGGCTGCCGCGGTTGGTGGTGGACGGCTCGGTGCTCAAGCTCAAACCGCAAAGTGCTGCTCGCACAGCGGTGTGCGTCGACGGCAGCACGCTCACCATCGTCGTCAGCTCGGAGGCGGAGACCACTGAGTTCGCGCGCTTTTTAGCGGACGCACCGCGCGTCGGCGGCCTCGGTTGCAAAAATGCGCTCAACTTCGACGGCGGTCCGTCGACGCAGCTGTCGGCACATTTGGGTGCGCTTCACGTGACGGTGCCGGGCGGCTGGGGCGTGCCAAACGCACTCGTCGTGACGCCCGGCGCCCCGGCCACTAGCGCCCCTTAAACGTCGGCCGGCGCACGCCCAGCGTCGACAACCCCTCGACGGCATCGGCGCTGGAAAAAATCGCAAACAAGCCGGCGGTCTCGGCCGCGAGACCCTCGTCCAGTGACGCCGTGCTCGCCATCTTCACAAGCGCATCTGCCGCCTGCGACGCCAGCGGCGCTTTGAAGCCGGCCTTTTTGATGCTGCTCTTGAGGGTGGCGTCAAGGACGTTTCCGCGGCCCGCGAGCAGGTCCACCGTCGAGGTCCACGACATCGTCGCGCACAACGTCTCAAAGCCCGCGGGCGGCGTTTGTGGCGGCGCACGCTCCGCACGGATCACGCCGCTTTTGGCGCGGGCCGCGCACGCTGCATCGAGCGCGGCGGCATCCACGACCTCGTCGATCAAGCCCATCGCCTTGCCGGTGGCGGCGTTGACGGTCTCTCCCGTCAGCATCAACCAGCGCGCAAGTTGCACACCGACGCGGCGCGCGCTGCGTTGGGTGCCGCCTAGGCCGGGGTAGATGCCGATGCCGGTCTCTGGGAAGCCCATGGTGCCTTTGTCGGTGGCGATGATGGCGTCGCAGGCCAGTGCGAGCTCGCTGCCGCCGCCCAAGCTGAGCCCGTGCAGTTTGCACACCACGGGTTTGCTGCAGCGGTCGATGCGCAGCAGCAGCTGCTGTCCGTGGCTGGCAAACGCGACAATGCCTGCGACGTTGTCGGCGCGCTGTTGCTGCACGAACCACTTGGTGTCGGCGCCGGCGACAAACGCCTTGCCCTTGCCTTGGATCACGATGCCCTTGACGGCTGGGTCACGTTCGAGTGCGGTAAACGCGACGTCGAGCTGCATGACGACGTCAGGGTTGAGCGCGTTCATGGCGTCGGGGCGTTCAAACGTGAGCGTGCCGACGCCGTCGTTGATGGCGCTTGACACCATGTGCAACACGAACGGTGTGTTGTGCTCGCCGCGCTCCAGCAACGCCGCCGGCACTTTGACGTCGTGGTAGCGCTTGGCGATAGCTTGTACGGCCGCGAGTGCGGTGCGGGTGCCCTGCGCGTTCATCGCTTCAAACGGACCCTGGGGCCAACGCAAGCCGACGCGCGCACCGAGGTCACAATCCTCAAGCGTGCAGACCTTTTCGTCAAACACGAGCGTCGTTGCGATCTGAAAGACCACGCCCCACAAGCGCTGCTGTACCGCGGGGAACTTGCTGACGTCGGGCGTGCCCGACAGATCCCACGACGCTTTGGCGTCGACGATCGGACCAATGAGCTCGCACGGCGCGTAAAACGGTCCCAGCTGTTGCCCAAGCGTGGTGGCTGCGTGCAAGGTGATGGGCACCCCCGTCACGTTCATCAGCTCAAACGGCCCCATGCCGATGCCGAAGCTGGCCTTCGCGGCAGCCTCGACGGTGGCGATGTCGCAC
>JAYTVG010001015.1:0-3106 GCA_043744135.1 Deltaproteobacteria bacterium
CGATCGATGAGTCTGAACACCGCCGTGAACGCACGCGTACCCAACTCCGTGCGCGCGAGCGCCTCAGTCAGCGCGCCGTGCACCGCGCGTTTGGTCGCGAGCAGCGCCGTCACGACGGCCGTCGCCGCCACCACCACCACCACCACCACGAGCTGCTGCCACCACGGCGCCTGCCAGAGTCGCACCGTCGCGTACGCCGCGACCGCGACAGCGACGCACAACATGCCGGCGACCGTGCCGAAGATCTTGCGCACCACCGCGGCCGCGATCGGACGCAACAGCGGCTGCAACAGTTTGACGACTTCACCGGCGACGGGTCCAAGATCGGGCATGGTGTGGGTTACCGCGAATGTTGCGGCGAGGTCGAGCAGGCGCGGTGCCTCAAGAACCGTCGACGCCAGTGCACGTGAACGTCGCGTGTTTTTTAACGAACGACGGTCACAGCGACTTTACAAAATCCAGCAGCTCCGCTTGGTCTTGCGCCGGGAGCGCGTCAAAAAGTGCCGCGGCGACGCTGCTCTGTGAGCCCGGTGCGGCGTGCGAGGCGACCGCCTCTTCAATGCTGTGAGCGCTGCCGTCGTGCAGGTACGACTGCATAAATCGCAAGCCGATCAGCGGTGCCGTCCGCCACTGCGACGCTGACGCGTCTCCCTCTACAACGCTGTCGTCGTAAGCGGGGCCGCGCTCGTGCAACAGAAAATCGGTATAGACCTCGGCATCGATGCCGGCGAGCGCGGAGATCGGATAGTCATCGCGGGTGCGCAGCGAGGGCACGTGGCACACGGCGCATTTGACCTGCTCAAACAGGGTGCGCCCGCGGGTGTGTGAGGCGTCTCGGCGCGGAATCTCGAGCAAGCGGACATACGTTGCGAGCGTCGTCACGGTCTGCGTGTCGACATCCACGCCGAGCTTGTCGTCGTCAGTTGCGCCAGACGGATTGGGCAGCTCCGTCGGCTGCAGCGGCGACGTGATGCCGATGTCGAGCAACAACGCGCGCGCCGCGAACGCGTCGATGGCGGGGACGGTCGCCTTTAAGCCAAAGCGGCCGATCAGCCCGCCTTCGCCTGGCTCATAGTTGTGAAAGCCGCCGCCTGGATTGAGCGCGCTATCGTAGCTGACGTAGTTGATGCGACCATGAATACCGTCGTCGCGCATCGCTTGTTCCGCCGCGATGCGCTCGATCTCGCTGTCGCGCACCGCCTCCATATAGCCGCGTCCAACCACCGCGGGCGGCAGGCGTGTGGTCACATGCACCGAGGCGTCGCCGGGAGCGACCACCGGCGCGGCGTCGCCGGTGGTGAAGGGCCGCACCGTGACATCAAACACCAAGGATTGGTCGACGGTGGGTGTCACTCCATCCGCCTCGACGACGACCATCTTTTGCACGCGGCCAGTTCCCCGCATGCCTTGCGCGTGGCACGCGCCGCAAGATCGACGGATGTACACAGGTCCTAGACCCTGACTGGCGCGCAGCGGCGTTTCAAAGATGGCGTCGCCGGCGTCGAACGTGTCGCGTTGCTGCTGGCTCGCTAGGCGCAACGGCACGTCGGTGGCGTCCTCGCCAACGATGATGAGCACGCGCGCCTCAGTTGGCGTGGGTGGTTCAGGCGCGCAAGCCACGACCAACAACAGCGCTGCCGGTCGGATCGAAAACGAAACGTTGTTCATGGCTCTCCCTCATCGGTCGACATGCTCCACATCTGAATCAACGGCAGCACGAGCAACAACCCCCACGTCGCCAGCATGAGCATCGCGCTCACGGTAAACAGCGACGAAAACGACGGCGAACCACAACGCACGAGCAGGGGTGCCGCAACATGCGTGAACGTTGAGCCGCCGGCAGCGACGAGCAGGGCGACTTTCGTGCGCGTGCGCAACCGACACATCATGAAGATGTGCCCGACCACCAATAAACATAGCGGCACGCTGAACATGTGGAAGTGAAACGTCTCGATGACCTGCCGCACCGACTTGTCTGTGTGCAGCGACATGCGGTCGTTTGCGACGGGGATATCGAGCGCCGGCCCGCTTGCGGCCTCGTGAAAGCCAGCCGACATCGGCGTGGTTTCGCTCGCGTCGCCACGGTAGTACGTCGTGACCGCTGCTGACGAAAACGCGAAGCCGTTGTCGAGATAGATCCACACGCTCGAGATCAGCGCGCACAGCATGAACAGACAGAACATTGAGTACAAGACTCGCGCCTCGACCGACAGGCGATCGATCGACATCGGCCGCGCGAACGACCTCATGGTGCCTGCTCCAGCTTCGCTTTGGCCAACGCACACAACACGAGCGCGCGGTGGACGACGACGCTGGCGGACCGGCTTGAGATGGTGGCGCCGGTGATGCCGTCGATGTCGAGGCCAGGCTTGAGCACGTCGGTGATCGTCCGCCCGACGAACTGACGCAAAAACCGCGGGTCTTTAATCTCCCCACCGTACGCTTCGCGGTAGGCCATCACCTCAACGCGCGCGATGCGACCACGCGGATCCACCTGCACGCCAAACGTGATCGGTTGATGTTGCCCCTTTTCGTCCTCGACGATCGCAAAACCGTCGATGGTGGTTCCGGTGCGCGCGACGTAGACGACAACCTTGTCGTGCGCGCGGCCGAGTGCGGTGGTCACTTCAGCGGCACTCAACTCGACGTAGCCCACGCGTTGAGAGTCGTGAAACAGCGCCTGCAACAATGCCGGCGTCGACGTCAACACACCCGCACCTGCTAGCGCCACACAAAGCGCGTTGAACATCAATGCCATTGAGCCTCCGAAGCAGCTTGACCGCATCAGCTTATCTTGGTACTGAGAATCACTCTCAAAGTCAAGAGGCGCTATGCGACGTGGCTGTGTCCCCCCGATGCTGATGTGCCTTGCTGCTGCAGCCGCCTGTCCGCAAAACCAAATTCCAGCGGCGGATCCAAAAGACACCGCGCTGCTCGGCGTCAAAGACTACGTCGCGGCTGAGCTCGATGCGCTGCACGCTGCCGTCGTGGCACTGCAGGCTGCCGCACCAGCACCCGACGCGGACGGCTGGAACGCTGCTGACGATGACGTCGACACCATGCGCGCACATTGGCGCGACGCGCGTGGTGCCTATGAGCACGTGGA
>JAYTVG010001016.1:0-3102 GCA_043744135.1 Deltaproteobacteria bacterium
CAGCGTGGTGCTTTGGCGGTAGCGAAAGTTGCCCGCCGTGCTCGCGACCTCAAACGCGATTGCCACGCGGCTTGAAGGCAGCGCTGCGTGCACGTCGCCGCTGAGCTTCACGGTCGCAAGCTCCCCGATGAGCAGACGGATACGGCCGCGCGTTTGCGCACGCCCGCTGAGCAGCTTCAGCCGGCCGGTGCCGGCGTCGGACTGCGCGCCTGCAACCGCGAACCAAGGCAGGTCCGCGAGATCGACCGACGCATCGAGAGCGCTATTGAGGTCGAGGCCATCCAGCGACGTGACGGTGCGCGCGCCGCCCAAGCGGTGCAGCAACACGCGGCTGCTCGACAACGGCCCGCCATCGTGAATGATGCTTGTCCCTGGCACCATCAACAGCGCGTCTTCAGGGGCGAGTGCAGACGCGTCTGCGTCCACCCGCGACGCCCCTGAAGTCACGATCGTCTGCGCGCCCACGTGCGCAGGTGCGATGCTGACGAGCGCGCAAAAGACCGCGCGCATCACGGCGCGAGCGACAGTTCGACCAGACGCAGCGCCGATGTCGACTGCACCCCAACGATGACGGAATCGGCCGGGCCCGACACCAACAAAACGACGGCGCCGCACGTGGTGGGAGCGTCCAGCAGCGCGCTCGCGGTGCCGTCGGCATCGACCAGCTCAACGCCGACGCCAACAAACGCGGCGTCGATGCGGATAGCAGCCACGCCCGTCGCCGTTGCTACCGTGTTTGCTAAGCCGGTTGCCGCCGGGGTGTTTGACAGTGTCAACGGCTGCTGCAGCGCGAGGTCGACGTCGGCAGCAGCGACAAAGAACAGCTCGTTGGTGGTTGTGTAGCGCCCAATCGCGAGGCCGTCGCCGGCAAAGCCGCTGAGGTATCCGTTGGCGACCACACCCGCCCCGAGGTTTGCAATGCGCAGCGGCGGGACGTTCATCGCGAACACGCCAAAGCTGTCGTCGCTATCAATGCCACGGCCGTTGACCAACAGCGTGCCGTCGCGGTAGCTCGCCGAAAATGCGCTGGGCACGTCGACGTCGCTG
Organism: Deltaproteobacteria bacterium; assembly: GCA_043744135.1. GTDB lineage: Bacteria > Myxococcota > UBA727 > UBA727 > VGSZ01 > JAYTVG01. The sequence continues at coordinate 1,048 of JAYTVG010001016.1, forward strand.
GTGACGGTGTTGATGGTGCGCTGGGTGATGTGCGCAGAGAAGTCGCTGGCCCTGCTGTACGCCACGGCAAACGTGTCGCTGCCGTCCGACGCCAAAAACGCAAAATACGCTTCGTCGGGGAAATTTGCGTCGGCGCCCGCCAAGATGGAACCCAGCGGCACCGGCGTCGCCAGCGACGGCCACGCACCATAATCTGCAAGCAGCGCGCTGCCGTCGACGCCCACGAGGTGCGTGACGCCGCCGGCAGTTACGAGCCCGACGCCGACGACGTCAGCGGGCAGGTTGACGTCGTTGACGATGGGAGCGAAAAATACGCACGCGTCCCCTTCACCTTCACCTTCCCCTTCACCTTCACCTTCACCTTCCCCTTCACCTTCACCTTCACCTTCACCTTCACTCGCAGCGTCGGCGGTGCATGCGATGCACGTGACGACACAGGCAGCGAGCGCCAACTTGATAAAAACGCGACGGATTTGCGATTGCATGATCAGCTCCACGGTGACCGCGGAGCGCTACGCGCGCCTCGCACAACATGTGCTTGGTCGCGTCGCAGCATCAGTGTGCGCGCCCGTTCTCGCGGGATGCGCACGCTCCGTGCAAGGCCGGTCTCCTGGTTTGCGCACGTCGTCAAACACTGCCGTGTTTGTCGATGCCCCTTCCCTTCCCGAGCGCTTGCGCGTCAGTGGTTCATGAGGGGGCGAGCGCGCGCTTACAGTGGCGGAACCACGCCGGACTCCTGCTGAGCGCTCGCGATGGTGAAGCCGTTGTCACAACGGCACGCGCACCATGACGAGGTCTCATCAGCCACCGGCTTCCCGTAACCTTGCTGTGACACCAAATTGTCAATCCTGGGTACTTGGGTGAGTGCAAGCGAGCAACAGGTGTGTTCTGGTCAACGCATGACTAACTGTGTGCACCTGAAACGGTTGTTGATGTGCATGTCGCTTGTGGATGTGTCGCTGGTGAGCGCGTGTCATCCGCTCGGGCTCGTCGGTGAGTCATGCGCGGCCGGTCCGTGCGCCGCGGATCTAACCTGCGTGCGGGACGTGTGCGTCCGCTTAGATCCGCCGCCACCACCGCCACCACCGTGCGCCGACGATGCACAATGCGTCGTTGGGGGCAGCGCCGATGGCCGCTCGTGCGTCGACGGCACCTGCGCCTTTAGCGCGTGCAGCTCCGACTTTGCGTGTGGCAGTCGCATCTGCGAAAGTGGCAGCTGCGCCGATCGCGTCGCGTGTCTGATCAATGAGGACTGTGACGCTGGCCAAATCTGCGCCAACAACACCTGTCGCGCCCCCTGTGTCGACGACACCGCGTGCCCGGCCGTCGGCGGCGTGCAACTGTCGTCGTGCGTGCAGGGCGTCTGCACGCAGCGCTGCTTGGGCGATTTTATGTGCGCCGGCGGCTTGTGCGAAAGCAATCTGTGCGTCGATCCGCAGTGCGCAGCCGACGGTGACTGCCAAGGTGCGGGATCGTTTTTTTGTAACGCGGGGCGCTGCGAACAGTTCACGCCGTGCGCCCAAAACAGCGACTGTTTCGATCCGAACTTTCTTTGCAACGACCTCGGCCGTTGCGAGCCGCGCGCCGCGTGCCGCATCGACGCCGAGTGCGGCGCAGGGCTGTGCACGGACAGCCATTGCCGTGACGCCGACGCTTGCTCAGGCGTGCAGTGCGCTGACGGCCGCGACTGCATCGCGGGTCGCTGCACCACAGCGCTGCAGTGCCGTGGCGACGCGGACTGCCAAGACACGGACGTGTGCGATGGCGCGCGTTGCGTCGCAGCACCGACGCCACAAGATGCGGCGTTTTTGGTCGTCGACGCCGGCAACGGACCGTGCATGAGTGACGGCGCAGGGGTCTGCACCGCGGTGATGGCCGTCGGCGAGACCTTCGTGTGGCGCGTGCTCGGCTACGACGTGGACGGGCATGCGGTCGCGACCAACGTGACGGTCGTTCACACCATCGCAGGGCTCGCGACCGACGGGCTCGAAGTGCAAGGTGCCAACGTGAAGTTGCGGGCGGATGCGGCGGCCCGCGGCAGCGTCACCGTGACTT
>JAYTVG010001017.1:0-3098 GCA_043744135.1 Deltaproteobacteria bacterium
GACAACCCCGACATCCCCGCGTTTGATGCGCAGGGGGATCCGCGGCGCTTCGTCGACCGCATCATCAGCTCCCCGACCATCGCGGACATCTTCGGCGACGGTACGCCCATCGCATTTTTCGGCTCCAACGAACGCGTCGCACAGCAAAGCGCATCGTATCTGTACGGCGTGTGGCCCGACGGCAACGCGCACGTTGGAGGCCCGTTCCCTCCCGGTTGGCCGACCGAGCTCGTGGGATTTATCGCGGACGAGATCTTACCGTACGTCGGGCGGGGCAACCCGAACTCGGCCGCCGCCGCGGACGTCGACGGCGACGGTGATGATGAGATCATCGCGGCCGGCCTAGGCGGCGGCATGGTGGTGTTTGAACGCGACGGCAGAAACGCGCGCAACATGGCGTTCACGTCGGAGTACTACGGCCCCTACGAAAACATCGACGCGGTCGCCAACGCCTTTTCGTTGCCCGTCATCAACAACCCGTCGGTCGCGGACATCGACGGGGACGGCGTGCTTGAGATCATCAACGGCACCGCCGGCAGCGGGCTCATCCAGCTGGCCTCTGCAGGTGGCCAACGCGCCGAGTTTGATCACAGCGTCAGCGCGTGGAACGTCGAAGAGTTCTACTACCTCGACGGGTTCCCGCACCGCGTGTGGGACTACCAGTTCTTCATGAACTATGCGGTCGCCGACCTCGACAACGCGGGCAAATGGAACGTCATCTCCGGCGACGGCGGCTATTTTGTCTACGCGCCCGACCCCTCAGGCAAAGAAGCGCCAGGATTTCCAAAGTGGACGCAGGGGTGGCACATCAGCACGCCCGCCATTGGCGACCTCGACGGGGACCAAGCAATCGACGTCGTCAGCAGCACGCGCGAGGGTGATTTGTGGGTGTGGAAAACCCCCGGCCACGTGCGCGGCCCCAAGGCGCAACAGCCCGCGATCTTGTGGGAAGGCTTCCACCACGACGACCACAACACTGGCAACGCGGGCGGCGCGCTCAAGCCCTACGCACCGCTGCCAGCCCCAGACGATGCTTGCGCGGGGGGCTGTTGCTGCAATGCTGCGGTCGTGTCGTCGTCGACATCGTCGACTCAATCGGGCTTCGCTGCCGCGGCACTACTCTTCGCTGTCGTGGTGCGAGCGCGCAAACGGCAACGCGTTTACATGGGAGATGAGCGATGAACATTGCCAGTGAAACTTTGCGCGCAGGGGCGTCGGCTGCGGTCGTGCGCATCGCGTTTGTGTCCATCGTCGTCGTGGCGTTGGGGCAAGGCTGTGCGTGCGGACAAGTGCCCCTGGAGATTCCCTCCGACACCACGGTGATGGTGCCGGGGCGCGGCATCAACATTGGTCGCCCGCTCGATCCTACCGAGGTGTTTCCTGTCGACGTCATCGGCCCGCTGTTGAGCGAACAAATCAGCCAGTCGCTCGACACCTCGGGCTACAAAAAGCAAGCGGTGACGTCGATGAAACTGACGCTGATGAAGCTGACGGTCAAAGACCCCGAAGACAACGGTCGTGCCATTCGCGGCTTGGCCTTTTTGTCGTCACTCATCATGTTTGTGGGGGAGGACGACACCAAGACCAAGGCGGCGTTTTCTGATGATGGCGTGTTTGACGGAAACCCCGGTCCTGCGACGTACACCATGCAGCTCACCGACGCCGAGCTCAACCCTGCCCTGCAAGCCAAAGACACGCTCGCGGTCAACGCGGACGTCACGCCGGGCACACAACCAAACTTCGACACCGAGGTGAAGTTCGACTTCGTGATGAGCTTAACCATCGACCCCACCAAGGCGCTATGAGCAACGCGCGCGACCCCGACGCGGTGCGGTCCGTCGACGACGTGATTGGGGAGCTGCGCGCGCCGTTTGCATTAAAAAACGACGCCCATGTGCACCTCAACGCTGCCGGTGTTGCCCCCATGACCCAGCGCGCAGTGGACGCGGGGCAACGGCTTTTGACCATGATGCAGCGGGGCAGCGCCGGGCTCGCGCCGATCTTCGCGGAGCTCGACAGTGCGCGCGCGACCTTCGCATCGCTGGTGAACTGCGCGCCCGCTGATCTAGGTTTTTTTCAGACCTGCGCCGCCGCTATCACGCAAGCAGCGTTCGGCATCACGCTGCGTGCTGACGACGAGATCGTGCTGCTCGATCAGGAGTACCCGAGCAATGCCTACCCGTGGATCCACGCGGCGGCGCGCGCCGGTGCACGCGTGGTGACGGTGCCCTCGGGCCCGGACTTGAAGATCGACCCGCGCGCCATGTTCGCGGCGATAAACACCCGCACGCGCGTGGTGGCGGTCAGCTGGGTGCAGTTCAGCTCAGGCGCCAGCGTCGACTTGCGCGAGCTCGCGCAGCGCACGCACGCCGTCGGCGCGCTGCTGGTGACCGACGCGATTCAGGGCATTGGTGCGGTGCCGTTTGACCTGCACGCGCTCGGCGTCGACATCGCGTGTGGCGGCACCCACAAATGGCTGCTCGGCCCGCTGGGTCACGGGTTTATGGCATGCGCGCCGGGGATCACGCAGAAGCTCACGCCAGTGCTGCACGGCGCGATGACGTACGGCACGCCCGACGACCCCGTTGACCCCAAGCGTCCACCACGACCCGACGCGAAGCGCTTTGAGCCGGGCAACCCGCCACTGCTCGGTGCCATCACGGCTGCGGCGAGCGTGCGCGCCCTGCTCGACATCGGCATCGCGCGCGTGATGCACGAAGGACAGCTGCTTAAAACGCTGCTGGTGCAAGGGCTGGCGTCGCGCGGTTACGCGATCAAGGCGAGTGCAGGCCCAGTGACGTCGACGATCACGACGTTTGCACCGCGCACCGAACCGGTGAACTTGGTGGCGCGGCTGCGCGAGCACAACGTCACGGTGGTCCCACGCGGTGGCGGCGTGCGCGTCGCCCCGCATATTCACAACACCGCTGAGCACATCGAGGCCTTCTTCGCCGTCCTCGACGTGCTCGATCGCTGAGTTCGTGGTCAGCCAGCACGACGCCCTCCCCGAAACCAACAGCGCCCAAGCGGGCAAACAACCGCCCTCCTCGAAACCAACCACAGCAAGTGGACTTCCTGTCCACGTCGCGAGCACCGCA
>JAYTVG010001018.1:0-3095 GCA_043744135.1 Deltaproteobacteria bacterium
CCGCACCCGATCTGCATACGTCGCCGCCACTCCGCCCGCCGCGTCTGCACCGTGCGCGCGTGGGTCGCGATCGAGCGCCAACACTTTGCCCGCGGGACCCACGTGTTCAGCGAATGCGCGTAGATGCCCACCGCCACCCGCGGTGCAATCAACGACCACGTGGCCGGGGCGCACGTCCATCAGACGCATCACTTCGGGCACCATGATCGGCCGATGCGAAAATGCCGGCGTCTCAAAGTCCATGACGCTCCAGGTACTCGCGCGTCCGTTCGACGTCGTCAGCGCCGGCGCCACGACGCAGGTCATCCCAGCGCTGCTTGCTCCACAACTCAATCTTTTCGACGACGCCCGCCCACACACACTCGCGCTCCAAGCTTGCGTACTCGCGCAGCTCCTTCGGCACGCTCACGCGGCCCACGCGATCGACGGTGGTGAGTGTCGCGGGCGCGATCACGAACCGTTTGAAGTGGATGACGGCGGGGTTTGACGGCGGCAATTTTTGGATGCGCTGCGCTTGCAGCTGAAACTCGGCCTCGCTCATCGCCACCAAGCACGGTTCGTACAGCGACTGGGTCAACACGAAGGTGTCGACGGCGCCAAGCTTGGCGAGCGCAGCGCGCAGCGGCGCAGGGAACGCGATGCGTCCCTTGTCGTCGAGCAGACACTGATGCAGCCCTTGAAACACCCGCGCTCCCTTGCCGTTGATCCAGCGAGATCACTGATCTCCCACTAAATTCCACCCTAGCCTAAGTTGAGCCCAATTCGCCGGTCAAGCCCGCGCGTGGATCTGTCGAGCGTGCGGACCAAATTGGCTGCGTCGGACGGCTTGGACTAAATGATGGGGCTGAACACTTGCTCACCACTTTTAAGGCGGAGCACCGGCGGTGGGTTTTGGTGGATCTTGGACGCTGCATCAACAAACTTGACGCAGCCGCCGCATGTGACGCCAAATGCAGCGTGAAGCGCATCAGCCTCCTCATCACCGCCATCGTTTGCGTGTCGTTCCCCGCCCGCGCGGGCGCCAACGACCTCAGCCTGCTCCCTTTGGTGAACAAGCCCGCTGGCGGTGACCCGACGGCCGACAACGCGCAGTTTCGCAGCCTCGTGCGCGAGCTCGCGCTGGTGATGACGCCCACGACGATGCAACCCGCGGAGACGACCGGCCAATCCGGCTTTGACTTCGCGCTCGACTACAACTTTCACACCCTGAACTTTCAACAGCCGTATTGGACCCAAACGCGCAAGCCGGGTGCCGCGCCGCTGTTGATGACGCTGGGCGCGCGCGCGCGTAAGGGCTTCGTGCTGCCGGTGCCGCTCACGTCGGAGATCGAGGCGGGCGCGCAGTGGCTCATCGACAGCCAGTTGTTGAATTTGGGCGCCAACGTGCGCGTGGCACTCAACGAGGGCTTCCGCTGGATTCCCGACCTCGCGGTGTCCGCCGGCATCAACCGCATGGTCGGCTCCGATGAGATCGATCTACTCACCGTGACGGCGGGCGCGCAAATCTCAAAGGGTTTCGGTGTCTTTGGCTCGTTTAACTTGTGCCCGTTTGCCGGCTACCAAAGCATCTGGGTCAATGGTGCTTCGCGCATTATTGACGCGGACCCGACAAACACCGCCAACGTCGACGACAACGTGCTGTTTCAAACGGTTTCGATCACCTCCGCGGCCAGCCGCAGCGATCGCTTTTCCGGTGGCGTGCGGCTGATTTTCGCCGTGGTGCAACTGACCGCGGGGCTCGACGTCAACGTGCTGGATGGTAAGCCGCTGCTTCAGTACGGTCTGCGCGCTGGCGTCACGCTTTAAGCGATCGCCTTTGCAAGATCGCGAGGGCGCATGAAGTGGATTTTGCTGGCGGTGTTGATTTGGGTGGTCGCAAGCGGCCGCGGCAAAGTCGCTGAGCTGATGCGTACCGCGAAAAAATTCCCGAAGCACTATCGCGATGGCCAAGCGAGCATCGACGATCCCGTCAAAGGCGCCAAAGACATCACCCCTTCAAAAGACCGCGCACCACCGCCATGAGCGCAGCCGACAGCCCTGGTGCTTGCGCGACGTCTTTGATGTCCGCTGCCGTCATCGTCACCACGAGCTGACACGCCAATCGCGGCGGTGTGGTCGGGTTCATCACCAGCGCACGCCGCACGTCATGGCGGTTGCCGAAACGGCTGGCGGCGACCGCCTCAAGCAGCGCGGGAACGACGGTGCGCCGCGCCGCCACACGCACCGCGTGCGCTTCCGTCACGTGGGGGTTTTGCATGGCGTGCTTGATGACGTCGGGATGGGGGTCTGCAAGCACCCGCAACAACACGTCGCCTGTGACGGTGCGCGCGAGCGTTTTCCTGCGTCCGAGTGTCTCTTCGCCCGCGAGACTGCCACGCTTCGCCTTGGCCGAGGGCAGCTGCGCGTCGCTGCTGTCGTCGTTGGCGCCGGTCGGGGCCATGAGCATGACGACGTCGTTTTCTTGCAGCATCACGGCGCACGTCAGCATCGCGGCTTGGTAGGCTTTGTCGAAGTGCGCGCTACGCATGAGGTCGCCGAAGGTCTCGACCAACACGCGCGCGTCGTTCACGCCGCGGACCGCCTCGCGCATGGCGCACGCGACCACCCGCACCGCCACCGCCGGCGGCGCGTCTTTGATGCGCTCCTGCAAAAACGCGCTGCGCAACGCACCGCGCGGCACCGCGGCGAGCGCCTGACCGATGCGCTCGACGACAACGGGCGCCGGCAGCTCAAACAACGTCGGGGCGTTCACGGCGTCACAAGGTCAATGTGAACGCGCGCGGCGTTTGGCGGCAGGGGCGCCAACACCACAAACGGCGCGCTATCCCCCGGCGCGACCGTGGTCGACTTCGGCGCGCGCATCGACAACGCGGTGAGCGCCGACGTGTCGGCGACATCGGCAACATCGATGGCACTGACATCTGACCAGCCCCACCCCGACGACCTTTGCGGCTGGCCGTCAAACGTGACGTCAACGCGCACCGACGTCACCGGTGTCGGGCCGCGGTGCATCACCTCGCCGGTGACGACGGCAAACGGTTGCCCTGCCTGCGTGCTTCGTTGAAAGACCCGCACGTTTTGCGCCGACAGCGCAG
>JAYTVG010001019.1:0-3091 GCA_043744135.1 Deltaproteobacteria bacterium
CGCTCGGCGATCTTGCCGCTGACTTCCAACGGCGGATGCCCCCCAAGTGCTGCGCCGATCACGCCGGCGATGTCTTTGTCGTCAAGCGCCTCAAGCACCACGCGTTTGGCGAGCGGCAGCGTGCGTTCGCCGCGCAGCGGTCGACCGGCGGCGACGATCGCTAGGCGGCTTTGATGCCAACGCGCCGCCAGCTCGGCGAACAAATCCACTGAGTGTCGGTCCGCTGCGTGGATATCGTCGATGACGACGCAGACGCCGCGGCTGCTCGCGAGTGCCGCAAAAAAACTTTGCAGAGCTGCACGCAGCAACACACGGCGACGGGCCTGCGGAATGTCTTCTTTGAGCGGCTCGTCGTTGACAAGCGCACGCAGCTTGCGCTTGTCAAACGCGCCCATCGCTAGCGTGTCAAGGACGGCGTCCCACGGACCCTGGGTTTGCGTGAGCACGGCCACCTCTTCGCACGCCGACCGCACCGCTTGCCGAATCGCGTCAAAGGTCAACGACGCCCTCGAACGCGCGCAGCGCGCTCGAGCGACAACAAAGCCGCGGTCGCGCGCCTCGGTATCGACCGCGTCGAGCAGTGTCGACTTTCCTGCGCCAGCCTCGCCTAAAAACAGCAGCTGCTGGCCCCGCCCCGCGGCGGCAGCGGCAAGCGCGCGGTCGACGATCAACCGCTCGGTCGCGCGCCCGACGATGCGCGGTGGCTCCGGCACAACCCACGTCACGATGCCCTGCGGCCACTGCGGCGGTCGTGCGGGGACCTCAACACCGGCGCTGTACGCGTGTGCGACGTTGGCGAGACGCTTGGCGCGCTCGCTGACCAGCACTTGACCGGGGCGCGCGCAGTCCGTCATGCGCTCTGCGTTGTCGCGCGCGCTGGTGTCCCCCTGTCCGACGCTCGGCTCGGCGGCGACCCCCATGCGCAAACGCAAGTCGCGGTGCGCCCGTTGCACCAGAGCGGCCGCTCGACGCGCGAAGGCCACTGCACCGCGAGCGGCGCGGTCATTGCCTAAAAATGTCGCGGACAACCGGTTGTCGTTGGTGCTGACGACGCCACCGTAGCGGGTAGCGAGCTCTTGCAGCGCAGGCACCAACGGCACAAACAGCGACGGTTGCGCGGGGTGCGCTCCGGCGACGTCGACAAACTCGACGCACCCAGATGCGACCGCGCACTCGCGCGCCGCGAGATCGTCGGTGGCGTCGATGTCAAACGACGGATCGTCAACCTCAGCGAACACCACAGCGGGTGACGCGCGTAGTTGTGTGGGCGCCGCCGCTAACGTCGCCAACGCCGCGCCGCACGCGCGACAAAATCGATCGTCTAACACTGCGACCGCGCGGCACGTGCGACACGCCAGGTCGTCGGCTGCGTGGCCTTCGGCGGACGTGCGGATGCCCAAGATGCGCACCGTGCGCGGCGCTTGGTCGCGCACGCGCTCCGCGAGCGTATCGCCGACGACATCGCTCACGAGGTCGGCCACCTCGTGCTCGCCAGCGCCGCGTGCATCAAGCAGCCGCCGCAGGTGAGCAGCCACGTCCGCCAAGCGCGCGTATCGATCTTTTGGGTCAGCGGCAGTCATGCGCAACACGAGCGCGTCAACGTCCGCTGGGATCTCGCCATACAGCGACGACGGCGGCGGCACGGTATCGCGCACGATCTGCATGAACACGGCCTCGGCGCTGTCGCCGACAAACAAGCGCCGTCCCGCCAACATCTCCCACAACAACACGCCGAGCGAAAACTGATCGCTGCGCGCGTCGACGCCCTGGCCTTTGATTTGCTCGGGCGCCATATAGCCGAGCTTGCCCTTGAGCAGCCCACCCTCGGTGCGCTTGTGGCGGTTGGTCGAAAACGCCACGCCGAAGTCGACGATCTTTGTCAGTCCGTCGGCGCGCACCATGACGTTTTGCGGCGAAATATCGCGGTGCACGACCTTGAGCGGCTGGCCTTGCGCGTCACACGCTTGGTGCGCTGAATCGAGCCCGAGTGCCGCTTCGCGCGTCACCGCGAGTGCGACGTTGATGGGGAAGCGCCGCCCCTTGTCGTCACAGGCTTGTTGCAGCGCAGCGATGTCAGCGCCGTTGACGTACTCCATCGCAAAAAAGTACACACCGCGCCACTCGCCGACTTCGTAGCAGGCAACAACGCTGGGGTGGTTGATGCTGCCAACGATGCGCGCCTCATCCAAAAACTGCCCGAGCATGTCGGGGTTGTCAGCGAGCTGCGGTAGCAAACTCTTGAGGGTCACCAAGCGCTCAAAGCCCGCGACGCCGACCTGTCGCGCCAAAAAGATCTCGCCCATGCCGCCGACTGCTAAGCGACGCAGCACGTCGTATTTTCCGAACACACGCGGGTTTGGGGCGGGGTTTGCTTCGCTGGACCACATGGCGCATCGTGGCCGATTCAGTCGGCAAAAAACAAACGGCGCGAGCAAACGTCCCGATGCGTGTTGCGTCGCGCCGAACAGTTGCCGTCGACATCAGGGCGCTGATGAGCGAAGCCGGCGTGAAGTGCGAATCCTCACAGCCTGCAACTGCGCCACCCTCGTGCACGACGCGGCTTTTGCCCCGTGCACGCCGCCGCGTCGCATTCGCCGCAGCTGCGTGTCACGGTCGCGAACTGGGCTTCGCTGCACGGGGTGTTGAAGACGTTTTCAACCGCAAGTCCGACGTCCAGCCACAGTTGACCTTCGTCGATATCGGCGCTCGCGACGTTTGAGATATGTTCGCGGCGCTTCGGTGCCGCGCGCGACCCCCGCTGGTCGTCTCCTCGTCGCCAAGGGTTCTGTGCCCGTGATTGCGGCACCCGATGCCCAAAAGTGCAGCCCAATCGTGCACTGCTGAGCCCGGCTGCTCGTCTTGGGGCCGCGGCCCTCCGCGGTCAGCTTCGCGTGTTTGTAGGTCATGCGTTTTTGAAGCGGCAGCACGACGTCGTTGAACTGGTCCGGGAACGCACAACGCTGGCGCTTCCGAGCGAGTGCGAGGCCGAGACGGCTGTCGTCGTCGGTGACGCATCCCTGCGTCCGCTTCCACGTCGCACGGACTTCTCGACAGTCATGACCCGGTCGAGGTCGGCAACGAGGCGCTGTTT
>JAYTVG010001020.1:0-3090 GCA_043744135.1 Deltaproteobacteria bacterium
CTGGCAACGGCTGCAAGAAGCGCAACGCGTGCTGACACAAACGGAACAGCGTCGCGCCTACCGTCGCGCGCACTACACGCTGCAGTGGCCGCAACAGGCCGCAGCGCTGATCGCGAAGGCCAAGTTGGAGATGTACCGCGAGCGTTGGCAGGACGCCCGCGCGGTGCTCGAGGCGGCGATGGACATTCACCCAAGCGTCGAGGCCGAAGAGCAGCTCGCGGTCGTCATGCTCGCGCTGCGCAAATAGTTTCAACGCCGTCGCTGTCAGCCGCTGACTGCCTGAAAGCAAACGCCGCATCTTCACAGGAAGGTGCGGCGCTTGGCTTGTCACTGCGGCTTCGCGCTCAGGGTCAACGGCTGCGTCGAGCCTGAGCACAAGCGTTGGTGGCTATTTCGGGGACTCGATCGACGTCGCTGCCTGCACGGGCTTGCCGGCGATCTCAACGATCGCGAACTCCACACGGCGGTTGGTGTCGCGCCCAGCGTTCGTGGTGTTGGGGTTGATGGGGCGCTCCTCGCCGAAGCCCTGCGCATCCAAGCGCCCGGCCTCAACACCCTTGTCCATCAGGTATTTTTGCACCGACTTCGCGCGACGATCCGATAGGTCCTTGTTGGACGCGTCGTTGCCGCGATCGTCGGTGTGCCCCTCCACGCGCATACGCGTGATCTCAGGGTGAGTCTTCATGACAGCAGCAACTTGGTCGAGCACCGCGAAGCTGACGGGCTTGATGATCGCCTTGTTCGTGTCAAAGAACACCTTGTCGAGGATTTCGATCTTGTTGCCCTTCACCACCACCTTCGACACGCCTTCGTCAGGGCAGCCGTCGTCGTCTTTGTTGCCGTTGATGACTTCGGCTTCATTTGGGCATGCATCCTTGCTGTCGATGAAGCCGTCGTTGTCATTGTCAGGGTCAGGGCAGCCGTCGGTGTCTTCGAAGCCGTCTTTGTCTTCGGCTTCCTTGGGGCACTTGTCGTCGTCGTCTTTCATGCCGTCGCCGTCGGTGTCTTTTGCCGCGGCGACAACTTGGTCTGGGCAGCCATCGGTGTCGTCGAGGCCGTTGTTCGTTTCAGGATCGAGCGGACACTTGTCGTCGACGTCGAGCACGCCGTCTTTGTCGTTGTCGGGATCGGGGCAGCCATCGGCATCTTCGAATTGGTCGACGTCTTCAGGTTCTAAGCGACACGCGTCGGCGGCGTCGAGCACGCCGTCTTGGTCGTCGTCAGGATCGATGCAGTGGTCGTCGTCTTCAAAGCCGTCCACGTCCTCCGCGCCGGCGGCGCACTGCGTCGGTCCCGCGCCGGGCGCGAACAACAACCCACCAAACACGCGGAAATCCGGCGTCGCGTAGCCGGCCAACAAACCGACGCCCGCACCGACGTGCAGTTGCAGGGCGGGCAGCACGTCGTATTTCACCTGCGCGAGCGCCTCGAGCGGGTTCCTATTGATGTTGCCGATGGGGCCGACGCCAGCCAACAAGTCCGCAGCACTCTGGCCGCCCACTGCCGCACCGACCTCCAGCGGCAGCTTCAACAACTCGTCAAAGCGAAACGCCACGCCGCCCCGATAAAAGATCTCGCTGGCGACGTTAAGGTCGATGGTCTGCGACGCCGGGCGTAAGCGGTAGCCGAGGTTGACCGCGGCGCGCACGGGGCCAAAGCGCTTTGACAAGTCGGCTTCGGGTGCAAACGTGAAAAAACCCTCGCCCATGTAGCGCGTGTCGTTTTGGCCCAAGATCGCTTGGTTTAACAAGCCCGCGGTCGGCAGTGTGAACGCGGGTGTGATGGCGAGGTCGACGAACATGGTGTCGGCGCGCAAGACGCGGATCTTCGGTGACAAGCGAATGTCGCCGATGCCCGCGGGCTGCAGCGCATCGCCAACCAGCGACGCGCCAGCCTTGGCGGCGTCGGCGTCAGGGCGCCACTGGTACGCGATAACGGGCAGCTCGATGCCGAGCTGTACCCACTCAAACAACGACAAGCTGCCGATCAAACTCGTGCCGACCCGCGCAGCCACCAGCGACTGCACGCGCTCGCCCTTGCTGTACAGCACGAGCGGATTGTGCGCGTACCAGGCCCACGCGCCGGCAGTGAAGCCGAAGTGGTCGCCGACCGTGCCCGATTCGACGTCGATGATGCCGTCTTTGTTGTAAGCGGGGCGCAGTCGCTCCGCTGAGTAGCCTTGTGCTTCGGTGGTCGCCGCAGACACTGCACCAGCCGCCAACGACGCCATCAGCACCGCTGCCGCCGTGATGTTGGCGGGCGCGCGGCGTCGACGACGGGCGGCACCGACCGCCAAGCCCAACAGCGCCATCGCGCCGAGCACCGAGGTATCGGTGGTGGTTGCAGCGCAGCTCGAGATGAGGCCGCCGCCGCCCAGCGATAGGTCGTTGACCTTGTCACACGCGTCGCCCGCGCCGTCGCCGTCCACGTCAGCTTGGTCAGCGTTTTTGTTGTCGGGGCAGTTGTCGTCCGCGTTGTTGACGCCGTCGTCATCTTTGTCGTCGCTCACGGGCGGCGTAGTCGGCTGGTCAGGGTCCAGGTAGTCGGGCACACCGTCGCCGTCCGCGTCGTCGTTTGGACCTTCGCCGGCGGCGTTGTCGAGCACGCCGTCGCCGTCCGCATCGGTATCAAGCCACGCCGGCAAGTCATCGTTGTCGACGTCGTTGTCGTTGAGCGCGGTCGAGTCAGCGAGCTCGACGCTGGTAGGGATGCCGTCGTCGTCGTCATCGACGTCGAGCGGATCGATGACGCCATCACCATCGCTGTCGGTGGGCGCGTCGGGGTTGCCGAGCTCGAGGCCGTCGTCGAGTCCATCGTTGTCGCTGTCGGGGTCGTTTGGATCCATGCCGAGGGCTGCCTCGTCCGCGTCCGACACGCCGTCACCGTCTAAATCACCGTCATCGTCGGCGGCGATGTTGGGGTTGCGCTCATCCGCGTCGATGCGGCCGTTGTGGTTCACGTCCTCGTCACCATCAAGTGCGCCGCCACCGTCCGTGTCTGGGTTCAGCGGGCTGGTCTGCGTGCTTGGTTCGGTGTCGGCATCGGCGATGCAGGCGTTCGCCGCCGGGTCGGTATCGGTGTTGCTGCAGT
>JAYTVG010001021.1:0-10505 GCA_043744135.1 Deltaproteobacteria bacterium
TTTGGCGCGTCGACACGTTGCGCAGCCCGCGGGCTTGGCGTGCGCTGACGCGTTTGGGTTGAGTTACTGCGTTGGGCTGGTTTTTTGGCTACTGCGTTGAGCTGGTTTAATTTCGACTCCGTCGAGGTGGTTTGTTTCCAGGGCGCTACGCCACGGTTGCCCCAAATGTACACAGCGGGCGGTGATGCGGCGCCACAACTTACCGGCGTCGGCATCTGACATTCATGCGCGGAACCATCGCTGTTTTTTCGGGGTTAGGGTGGACGTTGATCGCAATCGCGTGCAGCCAGCCTCTGCCGCAGCTGCCGCAGCAAGTGGCGGGCAGTTGCGTGTACACCAACCGCTTTTCTGACGGCGACGAATGCCGCGACTATTTGGGTCCGTGGCAGCGCGATGCCGCCAGCGCTGACTGCGACGGCCAAGGCGGCGTGTTCACCGCCGACCCCGCTTGCGACGTCGCTGCTGCGGTCGGCTTGTGCGTGCTTGACGGCCAAAGTTCCACCCCTATCCGCGTGGCGTTTCGCGGCGGCAACTGCACCGACAACAAGCGCGGCTGCGAGGTCTTTGGCGGCGGCGTGTTTTTGGCGGACGGAAGCTGCGGTGCGGGTGCGCCGCTCCCTCCCGACACGCTGCTCAAGCCATTCCCCGAGCCCGAGCAAAGCTGCGTCGAGCCGTTGCCGGGCGATGCAGCGGGCACATCGGCAGACGGCCGGGTCTGCCAATGGCTCACGATGCAAGGGTGCACGGAACCAGGCCGCACGTGGGCAGACTACGGCAGTTGCGACATCCCCCGCGAACAACGCGCGCACTATCAAGTGCCGGTGGCCGACAACGCCACACGCGCTGACCCGCGCATGAACGACACGACGTACAGCGCTGAGCTCGCGTGGGTGAAGCAGGAGTTGGCGAGCTGCTCATGCACCTGCTGTCACAGCAGCAACAGCCCCGACGGACCCTCCAACTGGTACCTTGAGCAAGAGGGCAACTTCGTCAACGGTCTTTTTGACAGCGGCATCGCGCAAGGTGCCGGCATCATCGACAGCACCGTGCTCGGCAACATCGACGCCGCCGACAACAACGGCTTTACGCGGCTGCCGTCGGTGTTCCCGTCGACCGACCCGGCGCGCATGTTGCGGTTTTTTGACGGCGAGTTCGCCTATCGGGGGCTGCAGCGCGCCGACTTCGAGGACGTCAAAAAATACGGACCGCTCAGCGAGCAGCACGACTACGTGCCGGTCGCGTGCGGCGCCGACGAAGGGTTCGTCGACGGAGCGCTGCGCTGGACCGGCGGCAACGCGCGCATCGTGTACGTCCTTGCTCCTGACAGCGCGAACCCGGGCGTACCGCCCAACCTCGACACGCCCCTAGGCACGCGCTGGCGCATCGACGCAGCGGACCCGACGGTGGCGCTCATTCACCCGGGCGTCATCTACGGCGAAGTAGCAGTCGGCGTGCGCCAGCGGGTGCCAGCGCAAGCAGCGGCGCAACCGCTCACGCCAGGCGAAAGCTATTTGCTTTACGTCGTGGCGGACTACGTGCAACCGATCGCGCGGTGCTTGTTCACGCGTTAGGTTCCAGTGCGCTGTGCAAACGCAGGCGCTAACTGTCGCGCAACACGGGGTTGCCGCCCGCTGCCAGTGCCGCGACGATTTGCGCGTTTGCGTCGGTGAGCGCAAACGCGGCGGCAGCGGGCATGACGTCGAGCTCAAGCTCACGGCGCAACGACAGCGCGATGTCGCTGGAGTTCAACTGAAACCCGGCCGTCGACGTGCTGTCCACACTGAGTTTGCGGTTGTCCTCGCACACGAGGCGGTCGGCGCTCAAGCCTGCGAGCGCGGGCGCGTTTGGGTCGGACTCATCGCTGAGCGATGCGTGCGTTAAACCGATGACGCCGGGGGTGATGCGCGCCGCTGCAGCACCCACACCGATGAGCCACGCGGAGGTGATGGGCCAGTGGTCTTTGCCGCGCGTGAGTGCCAGCGCGCTGGTGTCGCCGTCGTTGTCCTCGCCGCCGTTGTATTTGGTGCGACCAAAATCCGAGCTGACAAACACCATCACGCCGCGCTGACGGACGGCATCAAGGTCTGCGGCGGTGTCGAGCTGCGTGATGAGGTAGTCCAGGGCGGTGAACAGCGTCGTGAGCGCCGCCGTGTGGTTTTGATCGTGCCTGCCATGGGTGTCGAAGCCGGGCAGCGACAGATGCACCGCAGCGCACGCCGGCGGGGCCTGCGCGAGCGTCGTGAGCACCATGCCCACCAGCGCGACAAACGCGTCGGTCGACGGCACCGCGCGGGCCGCAAACTGATCCGCGAGACCGGCAAACGTCGGCTCAGTCGCACGTGAAGCGATGGTGGCTTCGAGGGCGGCCGCGAAGGCCACACGATTTTGCGCGCGCGCCTGCAGCAACAAGCGCTGATCCCGACGCAACTGCGCTAAACGAACCGCTTCGACAACGGGATCAACGACGACGGCTTGGCCAAATTCACTTTGGGCTGGCCCACAGATCACACGCAACACGTCGACGCCGCGCAGCCGCGTGACGCCGACGATGCCGCCGGTGTCGTCCGTGCCGCCCGTGGAGATGAACGGGAACGGTTTTGACAATGTGCCCCGCGCATTTTCCGCGACAGCAGCCAGCGCCGCCAGCGACGGCGTTCCTTCGCGCAGCGAGCCTGCAAACGCGCCGCGCGCGGCTGCTGCGTGAATGACGGATCGGTGATCGACGCCATTGATGACGCGCAGTCGGCCCGCGTGCTGTTCAAAAAAGTCGACGCTGCCAGCGCCGACGCGAGGAACCATGAAGCCACCAAACGATAGCGCCGCCGCTGTTCGCGAGACGCGCGGTGCTGTTGGCAATTGCGCATACATGCGCACGTCGTCGAGGGTGTACGGCGCCACACCACTGATCCCGTGCGGGTCACAATGAAACGTCGGGTCCCACGCGCCCGCGGCTTCGACGGTGATGAGCAGCGGCGGCAGCGTCGATTGCGCGCGCGACCTCGCTGCAGCAAACGACATCGACGCCGCACCGCCCGCTATCGCGTGAAGGAACGTCCTGCGCTTCATACGTCACTCCAACATGAAACGAGGATCGGCGATCATGAGTGCGACCACCGCCACCCAGGCGCGGGCCGTGTGGTCGACGTCGTTGAGGATGCGGCTGCGGCTGGGGTCGTTGCATTCGCAGCGCCCATCGGCGCAGCGGTTGCGCGGACAATCTGTGGCGACCTCGCACTGTTGAGGTGGCGACGTATCGCTGCATGCGTCGATGAACGCGTAGGGGCCGCCCAGCAGCACATACGGTTGGAAGTAGTCAAACTCCATGCTGCACGCCCAGCGGCATTTGCCAGCGGCGCAGAAGTGATCCGCGGGGCACGCATCGTTGTTGTCGCAGGAGGCGGGCAGCAGTTGCGCCGCGTTCAGTCCGACAACCTCGGAGAACAACGCGTAGGCCTCGTCGAGGTCGTCGTCAGTCGCTTGCTCGCCAAAAAAGCGCGCGTGCAGGGTCGCTATCTGCTGCTTGATGCGTGGCGCATTGTCCGCGGACGGTTGCGTGTCGAGCTCAACCGCGGACATCAAAGCGCGATCCTGTGCGCGATGGGAAAATTCGTGCGGGACCAACACACAGCCAACTTCGTAGCCGATGCGTCGCATGATGTTGGTCCTGATCGGCAGCACGTCTTGGCTGCGCTGAAGCACGTTGCGCCCATCGACGCCACCCAACAGCACGCCGAAGGTGTCAGGCACGAGCAGCCCACGCACGCCGGGGGAAATTTGGCGGTACGGCGTGATGCGTCGGTCGGTGAACGCGATGCCGCCGGTGACGAACTCGATCTTTTGATTGAGCGTTTCAGGCGTCAACAGTCGACCGCCATAGCCTAAAATCTCCATCGCCCGCGCGTCGTTGGTACCGGTGGCGATACCGCTGTTGCGAAACTGCGGCGACCGCAACAGCTCGACAAAGACCGCGCGCAGATTTTTGCCGGAGGCGCGATAGGCCGCCACAGCGCCTTCAATGGCCACCTCCTGATCGACAAACGCGACGCGCTTCGCATCCGCATCAGGGTCTTGACGATCGGGCGGGTACAGGCGCTGCTGCTGCAGCACCGCGAGCACCAGCGGCACCACCAGCGCGACGTCGACGCGGGGGTGAACCGCGAGCGCATCGATGAGCGCGGCAAAGCGCTGCGGCGCGTCGGGGTCGGGCTCCCCAAAGAACTGCGCTGGTGGGTTGGACGGCGGACACGGCGGATCGGCCGCGTTTGGGTCCTCGCCCGGCAAGAATTTCCGCACCCGACCGGCGTCGTCGTAGCCCAGCCCACCGACCGGCATGTTGCTCATGCATCGCGGCCGCAGATCGAGCCGCGCCTTGCCGGTCGCGATAGCCGTCATGCCAACCGCGATCGGATCCATCTGCGCGTGACACACCACGCAAGGTTGCTGCCGGATTTGCGCTTCGACGTCATCCGCAGGAAGCTGATTGGGCACCGCGAGCGGCGCCAATCGACGCACCGGCACATCCAGAAACTTCTCTAAGATGAGCGTAGCTGCCCGACCTCGCTGCTTGTTGCTCGCCGTCGTCACGTAACGCGAGATCACGCCTGGCAACGTCAGCAGTCCGCGCGGCGCGATGCTCGTGGCGTTGTTGACGAGGGGGGCGGCAGCGACAATCACGCTGCGAAATTCAACAGCGTCGTCGACGATGCTGTCGCTAAAGACGCCGACGTTAGGCGGCTTAAGCGTGCGGTGATCGCTTTGCAGCAGCCCGTACAGTTCCGCGAGCTCGGCGTTGACGACGTTAAAGTCAGCCGTCATCGCCTCGCTCAACGGACGATCGCGCCGGTACAAGTCGAGCAATACGCGCGCCGGCTCTTCCCTGAGCGCGGCGGTGGCGAGCAGCGCTTTTTGTGCGCACAGCGCCTCGCGCTTGACGGGGTCCGCTTGTTGCGTTTCGTCTGCATGGCAACACGCGAACCCGTCACCGGTGATCGATGGCGGCAGCGCAGGGTTGCAAGCAGCACCCGTCGGCGTCTGTGGCGTTGGCGGCTTCGAGCCGAAATAGAATTTGCGATAGCGACTCTCGGGCAGCGCCACGATTGGCGCGAGCGATCCCAAATTGTTGAGCCAGCCGTTCCAAGTGTCGAGTAAGAAGCGCTCGGCTTGCGTCGACGCCACCAACGCTTCGAGCTGTTGCTGCAGCGTCGCGTCGTCAACAATCACGATGGCTGCATCGGCGTCAACGACGCGCCCCAACAGCTTCGCCGCTTTGGCGTACGTGGCGTTGTCGCCCAACGGCGTGCTGCGCTCGGAAATCGGTATCGAAAACTCACGCGTGTCGGTGCCGGCGCCGCAGCTGTCGTCGTCACTGAGGCGACTCACGAACGAGGCGAGGCGCCGCAGCGTGGCCGGTTCAGCGAGTGGATCGACGATCGCCGCGGCCGTGTGCCCGAGCGCCGCGTTACGAACGATGCGCGGCACAACGGTGGGATCGGCGGCATCGATGCCGAGTTGCAGCGCGTCTGAACCGGCAGCAGCGGCAGCGCTGTCGACGTTACGCTGGTAGTCTCTCAGCGCGCTGACGCTTTGTGCGGCGAAGTCGGGCGCGCCCGCAAACGGCAGGCGCAGGGCTGCTCCCTGCTGCGCTGCATAGCCAAACTCGTTGTGGCAAGCGACGCACGACACGAACACTTCCGGGTACAGCGACGTCATGTACGTGTCTTCGAGCGACAGACACGGCAAAAACTCGATCGCGCGCGACAGATGCACGGAGCTGTCCACCGCCGTGGTGATATCGACGTTGAAACGTCCAGCCACGTTGGAGGTAAACGTGAACGCAGCGAAGCCTTGCGCATCGGTGCGTCCCTCGACGACCGCAAAATCAGCGAGGTCACTCGTGGCCGTCAAGGTGATGCCGCTGGCGTCGCCGCCGCTGTCGGTGCGCACGTGCAGGCGAACAGTGGTTGTGCTCACGCCGTCTGCGGGTTGCCAAAAATACGGTATGACGAGGTCTGCATCGACCACCACAGCCGTCGCCTCGCCCTCGCCCTCGCCGCTGTCAGTGCAGACGCCGCCGCGACACTGGCCGCGGTCGCACTGCGCTTGCGTCGAGCACGTGTACGCGCTCGGAGGTGCAGCGCACGCTTGCACGCACAGCACTACGCCAACGAGGCAGCAGCGGATCATGCGTTCAATGTACACGCGCTGCAGTACAAGTTGGGTGGTCGGGCCATCGGTTGCTTGTCTGAGTGCGTCGCGCGCGCCTCAACGGGACCAGTCGCACTGCAGACATGTGGGCGTCGTCAATCGCACGGCACCACGACGTTAGCGGCGCCCGCAATGTTGCCGGTTGGCGCCACGTCGCTGCAGTACACCAAGATGCCAACTGCGCCCGCGCCACCGCCACCACCACCGCCGAGCTGCGCGCCGTTGTCGCCGGGACCCGACGGTGCCACGCCGCCGCTGCCGCCAAGCGGAGCGCCGTCGCCACCGCCGCCGCCGCGCACCGTGACGTCACTGACGGCAATCGACGCCGCCATGATCTGCACGCGCCCGCCGGCACCGCCGCCGCCACCGCCGCTGCCACCCTGACCGTCGTTTTGCGTCCCCTTGACGCCGTCTGCATGCACAAACCCGACGCTTTGTGTGACCGCGCCGGTGGCCTGCACGACAAACGCGCCACCCCCCGCACCCCCCGCGACCCCAACGGGCGTTTGTGGGGAACCACCACCGCGCGCCCCCGGGCAACCACCGAGCAGCAGCGCGCTTTGCGACGTGCCGCCGACGCCACCACCGTTGCCACCAAAGCCGGTGCCCATGCCGCCGTCGCCGCCGTTTGCACCGTGGCCACCACCACCACCACCGCCGCCCAGGCCAAAGGTGTTGGAAGGGTTTCCTGCCCCAGCCGTGCAGCCGCCGCCACTTTGCGGTCCCGCGCCAGCCACGATGTTGCCTAGCAGCTGTGCAGCGCCCAGCACCACGAAGATTAAGCGGTGCGCGCCGCTGGTGCCGAAGTTCACCCCCGACGGCACCGTCATGCCGCGCACCACAACGAGCACGCTGTCGCCCACCACCTTGCGCCCAAACGCGCCGCCGTGTGCCCCCGCAGGCGTGATGCCGTCCCCCAGCGCAAACACCGCGTCGCTGTCCAAGGTGGCGCTGGCGAAGGTGGTGGCGCTCGGCGGCACCACGCCAACCACGTCGCTGGCACCGAAAGCTAGCGGCGTAAACGGGAAGGTGGCGACGCAATCAAACGACGCGCTCGGGTCGACGTCAAAGGTCCCCGCGCCACACGGTGGGTCGCCTTCACCTTCACCTTCACCTTCACCACGCGAATCGGTGCGCGCGGGGGTGCAAGCGAGCGTTGTGGTCAACAGCGTAGCAAGGGTGGCCATGGCGGCAGTTTTCATCTGACGATGCTAGGGCCCGATGGGGGCGTCCGCAATGCGGGCGCTACTACAACGCGCGCCGGAATGTGGACACGTCGATGGGCAGCTTGAGCAGCGCCTGCACACCGGCACCGCGGGCGCGCACCGCTTGCGTCGACACGGTTTCGCAAGCGCGCACCGCGAGCGCTGCATCCGAGACCCGCACGACGATGCGCCCGGACAACACTTCGGCCAGCTGTAACACCGCAGCAAGCGCGTGCACCAAGGCAGCGTCCAAGGGCGGCAGGTGCGCGATGTCGCGGCCGCGGGGTAGGCGGCCGAGCGCGGCGCGGGCAATCGGCGCACACATCGCGCGCTCGCGGGGGCCGAAGTCGACAGCGTCGGGTAAGCGCGCGACGTGCTTCGCGGTCGCGCGGCCGGCGCCGGGCACGACGCACGCGCTGGCCCACGCCAGCAGGCGAGCAGCACGCGGGTCGCGCAGCGCATCGACGCGTGAACACATCGCGCGCATCAACGCGTCCGCAGCCGCCCCGCGCCGCAGCGCTGCAGCAGCGTCTCGCAGCCGGGACAAGAAATAGGCGCGATGCGCATCCAGCAGCGCTCGGCCGACCGGCAGAGCGCCGCGGACTTCCACCAGCAGGCGTCTCGGGGGCGCACACACCTCGACGTACTGCGATAACAGCGCGTCGCGTGCGGTTTTGACAACGGCGTCGACGCGCACCGCGTGCACGCCAAACAGCAACGCTTGCGACGCGAGCCAGGCGCGCAATACGTCGAGGTCGTGCAGGTCGCCGAGCAGCTGTTGGGCGTGCTTGAGGAGCGCGCCGCCCTCTTTGCGCACGCCGGGTAAAAAGCTCTCCACCGTGTAGCGCAGGCGTTTGTAGTGGACGCGGAGTTCGTGCAGCGCGGTCGGCGTCTTATGCCGCATGGCGATCGCGTGCCCCAAACGCACGTCGTGCATGCGTCGCAAGGCGAGATGGTGCAACAACGCCTCGTTTGCGACCACGTCCGCCGCACGGTTCGGCGCTGCGCGGGCCAAGGTCGAAAACTGCTCAGGCGAAAACGCCAACACGCTTGCTTTCGCGATGGCGCGATGGGCGCGAATTCGAACATCGATCGCGCGCAGCACCTGAGGCGCGCACGCATCGGATCCGAGCAGCCTGACCGTGTGCTCGCGCATCACTTGCAGATCTCTGAGCCCGCCAAGCCCGACAAACAAGGGGCGAAGCGCTGCGTTGAGCGCGCGCCAATAGGTTTTGCCGTCGTCGTCGTCGATGTCTTTGAGGCCCTGCGCGACCGATCTGCAACGTCGAATCGCCACCCGGAGATCGTGCACGATGGGCTCTGAAAGACGACGCTTTGACAACTGATGAAGTGTCACAATGTCGTCGAGCCACGCGCTCAACCTGCGCGCGGCGGGAGGGGACGTCGGGATAGCGCGTTCGTTTTGGTTGGCAGGAGCCATGTCATCACTCGTTTGGCACAGAAATTAAGGTGTTCACCTTTCAAGGTCGATACATCGAGTTTCAACTCCCAACGTCCGTGATTCAACTGTTCACCTGCCCAAGGTCGACGAATTACTTTGTTCACCTCCCAAGGTCGGTGAATTCAAGTGCTCATCTGTCGATGAATTGGACGTCTCGCTAACGGCCGGGCATCCTCGCTCGCGTGCGTATCATTCGGAATCAGCCGGGCGCGCGCGGCGGCAAGCGAACTTTTTGAGATGATTTGACCGCCCATGCGGGCTCAAGGCACGACGTGGCATTCGAAGATCCTTCGCTGTACATCAACCGAGAGCTGTCGATGCTCGGATTTCAGCGTCGCGTGCTGCAGGAGGGGGCCGACACAAACAACCCGGTCTTTGAGCGGCTGAAATTTCTCGGCATTGTCGCTAGCAATCTCGATGAATTTTTCATGGTGCGCGTGGCGGGCGTCAAGCAACAACACCAAGGTGGCATCACCGAGCGCAGCGCGGACGGCAAGACGCCGCATGAGCAACTGCTGCAGATCGCGGACCACGCGAGGCTGGTGGTCGCCGAGCAGTATCAAGCTTGGTCGGACTTGCAGGGCGAGATCGATCGACGCGCGTCGATCAAGATCTGTACGGGTGGCGACCTCACGCCAGAGCAACATCAAGCCGCGCGCGAGTTGTTTTCGCATACGGTGTTTCCCGCCCTCACACCGCTCGCGGTCGATCCCGGACACCCGTTTCCGCACCTGCGCAACAAGTCGTTGAACGTGGCGCTGTTTTTGCGCCGCAAAGAACCGAAAGAACGCAAACCGGGCGGCGCGCGTCGCGTCAAAAAAAAGCCGTTGATGGTGCGCGATCCGACGCAAGACGTGTCTTTAGCGGTCGTGCAGATGCCGACGGTGCTGCCGCGCCTGCTCAAGCTGCCAGCTGCGGCTGGGAGCGCGTTTTTGCCGCTGGAGGTGCTAATCGCCATTCAAGCTGCCGAACTGTTCCCGGGCTTTCAAGTTGTCGAAGCTGCGTTTTTTCGCGTCACGCGCAACTGGGATATCAACATCGACGAGGAGGATAGCGAGGACCTCATCTCCGCGGTGCAAGACGAGTTGCGCCGACGCGACCGCGGTACCGCCGTGCGCGTCGAGATTTCGGCCGGCACCTCGGACGACGTGGAGCGCATCTTGTGCCGGTCGCTTAACGTTGAGCCGTGGGAAGTCTATCGCGTCCCCGGCCCACTGCAGCTGCAGGATTTCGCAGCGCTCAGCGATGGGGATCCGCGCGGCGAGTTGTTCGCCGAACCCGCGACGCCAGCGTCGCCGACCGCGTTTAAGGACCAAGACAACGTCTACGCCGCGTTTCGCGACAAAGACGTGTTGCTGCACCACCCCTACGAGAGTTTCGATCCGGTCGTGCGCTTCATCGAAGAAGCCGCCGACGACCCAAGCGTGCTGGCGATCAAGCAGACCCTGTACCGCACGTCATGGAACTCGCCCTTCGTGCGGGCGCTGTCGCGCGCTGCGGAAAACGGCAAGCAAGTGGCGGTGTTGGTGGAGATCAAGGCGCGTTTTGACGAGGCCAACAACATCGCGTGGGCGCGGCGCCTAGAAGAAGCAGGCGTGCACGTGGTGTACGGGTTGTTGGGGCTCAAGACCCAC
>JAYTVG010001022.1:0-3084 GCA_043744135.1 Deltaproteobacteria bacterium
CTGGGCTTGCCGATTCAAACCCGCGACGCCACCAACTCGGCGTCAGGCGTGCCGGTGGACGTTGAGGGCGCGCTGATCGACGGCACGCGGACGTGGGACTTTAGCGCCGCCGTCGATGCAGAAGTCGCATTTGAAGTCGTCGCGGTGCCGCTAGATGCGCAGTGGTTCGCGGACGACAGCGCGCTTGCTGCGTTGCCGCCGTTTGCAAATGGTGTCGGCACGTACGTCTCGGCCCTGTCGGCAGACGTCGTGGCGGTGTTAGAAAAGCGCTCCGACGCCATCGTCATCCACGCCATCGCAAGCATGGACGCCGACCGCACTTTCATCCACTACGATCCGCCGATCACAGCGCTTGCGTTTGACCTCAGCGTTGGCTCGAGCTTTTCATCGACGTCAACCGGGACCGGCACCTACGAGTTCAATCCATTTTACGTCTCCACCGATGTGTACACGTCGACGGTTGACAATTCGGGGGTCGCGCGCACCCTCGCTGGCGACTTCCGCGTCTTGCGCTTGCGTGTGCAACAAAGTGTCACCGTCGGCTTCTTGGTCGCGACGCACATCCAATACCTCTGGCTGACGCCTTGCCTGGGCACAGTCGCGGAGGTCGCAAGCGTGCTCAACGCCACCGACCCCGCGTTCACTGCCGCCTCGCACGTGCGCCGTCTCGCTGCACCGTGACTCGCGTGGTCGACTTCCAACGCTTCACGCGACCGACCGTGTCGATGGCGATGGCAACGTCGCTGATGGTCGCGTGCGTGACGCCAGGCGTGCACAGCGTCGACGCGCCGGGTCGATCACTGCGGGTCCCTGCTGAGCGCATGGTGCAAGTGCGCGACGCGTGGCTGCGCATTTCGCAACAAGGGGACGGCGAGGTTCCCGTGGTGTTGATCCATGGCTACGGCTCGCGCCTAGAGGCATTTTCTGAGGTGCAGCCCGCCATCTCAGTGCACCGCAAGACCATCAGCATCGATCTACGCGGCTTTGGACAAAGCGAGCGTCCAGCAGGAAGCTACGGGCCTGAGGCGCACGCTGACGACGTGGTGGCGCTGCTCGATCAACTCGGCATCGAACGCGCCGTGCTGGTCGGACACAGCTACGGCGCCTCGGTGGCATTACGGGTTGCGATGCGACACCCGCAGCGCGTCGCTGGTTTGGTGTTGGTGTCACCGTTCGCATTGGCATCGCAGATGAACAGCACGCTGAAGTGGGCGCAGCTGCCCGTTGTCGGTGAGTGGCTGTTTACGAGCGCCTACCGTGACTTCAACGGCGAAAAAGCCTTGTTCGCGTTTTACGATGGGCAAAAGTACGTCAGCGTCGAGGCCCTCGACGCCATCGAAGCCAACCAGGCGATCGCGGGCACCACGTACGCGGCTTTGGGCACGGTCCGCGGCTTGGACTACGGCTTCGTCGAAGCGCAGTACGCGACGATCAGCGCCCCAATCACCGTCGTGTGGGGCGAGCAAGACCGCGTGGTGCCGATTCGCCAATCCGCGGAGTTCGTCGCGCATTTTCAGCACATTTCGCTGGTGCGCGTGGCCAACTGCGGCCACATGCCACTGTGGGAACAACCTGGCGCGGTCGTGAAAGCGATCGAAGCGATGGCAGCGATCGCTTCAGCAGCACAGCCCGCCGCGGTGGCGCCATGATCACCCGCGTCCAACGCGCAGCCATCGCCGTGTTGTGCGCCGCACAACTGAGTAGCTTCGCATACGCGCGCACCGGCACCGGCGATCCAGCAGAAGTGTTTCGACAGCGTCCGACAAACCCAGACAGTGACATCGACCTGGTCATCCACGGCCAACTCCGGCTGCGCTCCGTGTTGTTCGTCAACCCAGACTTGGATTTGCAATCACCCACAACGCACGCAGCGCCGTTCCCAGCCACGAGCAATGTACCGACTGGATTTTTTCCCAACGGTCACGATGCGCGGGTCCGTTTCACGCCATCGCTGTTTGTGGGCGAGGGCCTACGGTTTTTTGCTGACGTGGATCTTGTCGCGCTCGGCTACGGCCTGATGGCGGCGGGTGTGTCGTCGCCATCAGACGGATTTCACGTCGCGTTTGGTAACGTGCGTTCGCTCGGCGTCGATTGGACGCTGCCCGTCGGCACGCTCAGCGTTGGGCGCACCACGTCGCACTTTGCGCTCGGCATCGGCACCAATGACGGCGCCGCGCTTGACGACGACGGTGGTGACGTCACCGATCGAATCGCGTTTGTCGCGCCCGTGTTTGGCCACATCGTCGCCGCTGCCTTCGACCTCGGACCGGGCCCAAGTGTGTCGGTCTTCGGACCGACGTCAAGGGCGCTGTCGCTCGGTGAGCAAGCGATCTCGATTGGCGCCGTGCGCTGGCAAGCGCCGTGGGAGGTCGCGATGTGGCGGGCGGCCGGGCGGCTGGTTGTCAACTACGGTGCGGCAGCGTCGCTAGAGTGGATGTCGCGTGATGTGCCGGGCGTCGCGCCGCGCGTGGCCGATGCGGTGCGCAGCGCGACCGTCGGCATCGTCGACACCAAGCCCATCGCGGTGCGGCGCGATGCGCGCGTCGCAGTGGTCGACGCTTGGTTGCACGTGTTGTGGCGGCGCTTTGAGCTTGAAGGCGAAGCATGGGTCGCTGACGTCCACGTCGACAACCCAAGCCCGTGGCGCGGCGTCACGGTGCGTCAACCGCTGCTTGGTAACCCTTGGGCCCTAGCACTCGTCGGCACCAGTCAGGTGGTCGCTGACACGCTTGAGTGTTCCTTGGAGCTCGGGGCCGCGTCAGCCGACGCAGCATTTGGCTTTGCCAGCGCCGAGCCAACGGCATTTTCGCGTGCGGTAAGCGGCGATGTCTTTGGGCCACAGATCGACGCCAGCGCGGGCGATCTGCGCGTCGACAGTGCGCGCATTCACGCGCTGCACCGCGTCGATTTGGTGTTGTGGCGGTCGGTGCTCGGCGGCGTCAGCGAAGCGGCGTATCTGAAGCCACGCATCGAGGCGACCGTATTTGACGTCGTGCGGCTCGACGCCAGCGTGATCTACTCGCACGCATTGTCGGCCATCAGCGCGCCCGGGGCCGTGGCACCGCTTGGCGTCGAGGTCGACGT
>JAYTVG010001023.1:0-3084 GCA_043744135.1 Deltaproteobacteria bacterium
GTGGTGCCTTTTCTTTCGCACAACTCGCGGCGTTGCCTGTGGAACTCGGCGCGTCGCTGTCAGGCGCAGCCTCGACGCAGACGCCACTGCGCGGCACCCAACAAAATCCGCTCGAGGCCATGATCAACGCGACGTACGATGTCACGCAAGATATTCAGCTGTTCGTGGGCGGTGGCGCTGGGCTCATTGCTGGCTACGCCACCCCCGACGCGCGCGCGTTTGCAGGGGTGCGTTACGCGCCGCGCCTTTACGATATCGACGGTGACGGTGTCACCGACGCCCAAGACAAGTGTCCACAGCAAGCCGAAGACGTCGACGGTTTCGAAGATCAAAACGGCTGCCCGGACTTTGACAACGACGGTGACCTCGTTCCCGACGCCGCTGATCAATGCCCGGCGGACGCGGAGGACACTGACGCCTACGAAGACAGCGACGGCTGCCCGGATGGGGACAACGACAAAGACGGCGTGCTCGACGTCGACGATGCGTGCGTCAATCAATCGGGCGTCTCGCAGTTTCGCGGCTGCCCACCCCCCGACAAGGACAAAGACGGCGTCGTTGATGCTGACGACGCATGTGTCGACGTGTTTGGCCCTGCGGCCACCAAAGGCTGCCCCGACCGGGACCTCGACGGCGTGCTTGATGCCGTCGACAAATGCCCAGACGCGTTTGGTGTCAAAGCGCTCGGCGGCTGCGCCGACACCGACGGTGATGGCTTTGTCGATGGTGACGACAAGTGCCCGAAGGAAGCGGAGGTCATCAACAATTTCGAGGACAGCGACGGCTGCCCCGACAAAGGCGTGAGCCTGGTTGTGCTCAAAGCAGATAGAATCGAGATTTTGCAAAAGGTCTTTTTCGATAGCGGCAAAGCCACGCTGCAACAGCGCAGCACGCCGCTGCTTGACCAAGTCGCGGCGGTCCTGCGCACTCACGCGGAGATCGCCAAGGTCCGCATCGAGGGTCACACCGACGACCAAGGCAAGGACGCTGCGAACTTGCAGCTTTCAAACGACCGCGCCTCTGCCGTGCGTGCGTACCTGGTGTCCAAAGGAATCGCGCCCGACCGGCTTGACGCCCGCGGCTACGGCGAGACGCGCCCCGTGACCGAAAACGCTAGCAAGGCCGGGCGTGAGTCGAACCGCCGCGTTGAGTTTGTCCTTGTCAGCGCGCCGTGAGCGGCAGCGGTCGCGGCCCTGGTTGCCACAGACAACTCGGCCGTGTCCGTTGCGCTTTTTTTTGCGAAATACGCGCAAGGGTCTTGACGCTCACAGCCCACAAGGCCACACGAGCGCATCAGGCGCGTGGTGAGTTGATCTCACCTCCCGGATGTCTTTGCTGTGTTTCGCCGTTAGAACTTTTTGAGGATTGAATGCCAACGATCAACCAGCTCGTGAGAAAAGGTCGCCAAGAACTTGCGTACAAAAGCAAGTCGCCGCACCTGCGGTCGTGCCCGCAAAAGCGCGGCGTCTGCACCCGCGTGTACACGACGACGCCGAAGAAGCCCAACTCCGCGCTGCGCAAGGTCGCGCGTGTACGCCTCACCAACAGCCTCGAAGTGACGACGTACATCCCTGGCGAAGGGCATAACCTTCAAGAGCACTCAGTGGTGCTGATCCGCGGCGGCCGTGTCAAGGATCTCCCGGGCGTCCGTTACCACATCATTCGCGGCACGCTCGACGCTGTCGGTGTCGCGAACCGTCGCCAAAGCCGATCCAAGTACGGCGCAAAGCGCCCGAAGTAGCCTGAAACGTTCCCTTCGCTCCATCGTTCGATTGGTCTTTTTGAATTGTAGGTTGTGCAATGCCGCGTCGTCGTGAAGTCCCCAAACGCAAAGTGAATCCGGATCCGAAGTATCAGGATCGCGTCGTGACCAAGTTCATCAACGTGTTGATGGCGCAGGGCAAAAAATCGGCGGCTGAAGGCGTCTGCTACAAATCGTTCGCCTTGGTCGAAGAGCGCGCAAAGGAAGAGGCCTTGAAGGTCTTCAAGCGCGCGCTGGACGCCATCAAGCCTGCGGTTGAAGTGAAGAGCCGCCGCGTCGGCGGCGCGAACTTCCAAGTCCCCGTTGAGGTGCGTCCAGAGCGCCGCGTTGCGCTCGGGTTGCGCTGGCTGCGTGACGCGGCGCGTGAGCGCGGTGAGCGGACCATGATGGAACGTTTGGCCAACGAGATCTTGGATGCGTCGCAGGGTCGAGGTGGTGCGGTGAAAAAGCGTGAAGACACGCACCGTATGGCCGAGGCAAACAAGGCGTTTTCCCACTTCCGCTGGTAGCCGGCGCATGGTCGTGCGGGCGGTTCATCCGCCTGCGCTCGTTCAGTTCGTGACGTCCGTCCCCTTTGAAAATCTTCAATTTCCGTTTGAGCCCGGCTTTTTAAGCCCCGTATCGCGAATCCTCCTGTGAGCATTCGTTGTTCTTTGAAAGCGAGAATAGGTCATGCCCCGCGAGTATACCCTCGAGCGCACGCGTAACATCGGAATCATCGCCCACATCGACGCCGGTAAGACGACGACGACGGAGCGCATTCTTTACTACACGGGCATGACCCACCGCATCGGCGAAGTCCACGACGGCGCCACCACGACAGACTACATGGAGCAAGAGCGCGAGCGTGGCATCACGATCACGTCGGCGGCCGTGACCTGTTACTGGCAGCGTCGTCAGGACCCAAAGTCCCCTAAATTTCAGATCAACATTATCGACACACCTGGGCACGTCGACTTCACCATTGAAGTAGAACGCTCATTGCGCGTGCTCGATGGCGCGTGCGTGGTTTTTGATGGCGTCGCGGGCGTCGAGCCCCAGTCAGAGACCGTGTGGCGTCAGGCCGATCGCTACGGCGTTCCGCGCATGTGTTTCGTCAACAAGCTCGACCGCACCGGCGCGAACTTCGACCGCTGCGTCGAGATGATCAAGGATCGCCTCGGTGCGCGTCCGGCGGTGCTGTATTTGCCGATCGGCCTCGAGGGTGATTTCATCGGCCTCGTCGACCTCGTCGAGAACCGCGCCATCGTCTGGCTCGAAGAGAGCCTCGGCGCCAAGTTCGAGTATGAGGAAATCCCCGAGAAGATGAAGGCAGCCGCGGC
>JAYTVG010001024.1:0-3083 GCA_043744135.1 Deltaproteobacteria bacterium
CACAACTTGCGCCGCGACGACGTCGCAAACAAAACAATGCCGCGCAGGCGCGCGAAAAAAAGCCACGTCGCCTAACGAGCCGGGTCGGCCAGCCGCAACCTCACCTCAA
Source organism: Deltaproteobacteria bacterium (assembly GCA_043744135.1). Lineage (GTDB taxonomy): Bacteria > Myxococcota > UBA727 > UBA727 > VGSZ01 > JAYTVG01. Next base: position 110 of record JAYTVG010001024.1, read on the forward strand.
CCACGAGGTCACGGGGGTAGGGATGTTCGGGGGCTGGCCCGGCTGGCCCCGATTCGAGCGCAGCTCGTCGGAACTCCTGCCTAGCTAGCTGGGGATTCGAAAGGGTGTCAGCTGACCAGCTGACACCCTTCGCGGGTCGTAGGGCGGAGCCCTACACAACCCAGCGACGACGTCGCAAAGCAAAAAAACCGCTACGCAGGCGCGCAAAGAAAACCTGCGAGCGCCGCGCGCAAAGAAAGCCCGCGAGCGCCGCGCGCAAATCAAGGGTTGTTAAACGACGCCGGCGCGCACGTGTTGAACTGGTCGCACTCATACCCTTCACTGAAGCGGCATTGCGCATCGTTGGCGCAGCGCAACAAACAATACGAACAATCCACACCCGCGCAGCTGAGCACTTCGCAGCTGCCGTTGCCGCCGCAATCACCGTCGTCGCACGCGCGCGAACAGTAGCCAGCGTCGAACTCGCTGATGCAGATGGCATCGGGCGCAAACGTGCAGTCGCTATCGCTGTCGCACGCGACCCCGACCCCGCCCACGATATCGGTGATCAAGCGCGGTGTGATGGAGAAGTCGATACCCGCGACCGCCTCGTCGTCGCCCACGCTCAGCACCGTCGGCTCGCGCGTGCCACCGTAGGCGCCGACGCTTTCGGTGGTGGCGTCAAAGACGCCATCGCGGTTGTCATCGGCCACTGCAAACACGAAATACGAACCCTTTGCGAGACCCTCGACCGAGTAACGAAAGCGCTCGGCTCGTGTCGCGACGCTCGATTTGATTTTTTCCAGCTGGCCGTCGCGGCTGATGTACGCGCCCACCTCGATGCTCTCCATCAAACGCGGCGAGCGGTTGGGGTCGTCGTTAAACGATGCGTCGAGCACGATGCGTTGTTCAGGGTTCAGCCCGACGCTGGTAAGCTCAATGTTCGCACTGCCCGCCTCAAACGTGCCGCGCGCGAGCGTCACCACCACGCGCTGCTCACCCTCAGGCCCCGCGGCCCCGACAGAGCCGTTGTCGATGTCGGTGGAAAACAGCTCTGCTTGCGCACCCGACACCGTGACCGAAAAATCAAACGGCACGTTGCCCGTGTTCAAGACGCGAAACGACCGCGCCGCGACGCCGTCACCAAAAAACAGCCCGTTGGCGTCCGCCGCCATGCGCGGCACCGGCTCGATCTCAGCACCCGTCAACAACAGCGCCGAAAACGCGTCCAACCACCCAGCACCGCAGCCCTCGTTGCATCGGCCCGCGGGGTTGGCGCTCGCCGTCAAAACGTCCTGCGCTTGGATGCGCGTGAGCGAGGGCGTTTGCGAGACCAACAACGCAACGACGCCCGTCACGTGCGGCGCCGACATGCTGGTGCCCTGCTCAAATCCGTAACCATTTTCATACGTCGAGTACACGGCGTCACCGCGGCCATCTTGCGTGAGGTCGATGGTGCTATCACCGCCGGGCGCCATGATGTCGACGACAGTGCCGAAGTTCGAGTACGGCGCGCGCACCCCATTGACGCTCGCAATCGCGCCCACCGTGATGACGCCAGCGACGTTGGCGGGCACGATGTTTTGGCCGTCGAGGTCGTCGTTGCCGACGGCGGCAATGAAGATTGGCTCGTCAAATTGGTTGTCGGCGTCGGCGTAGATCTCGGTGAACAAGTCATCCCAAAATTGTTGGCTCTCACCGTCCGCCGGCACGCCCACGCTTAAGTTGACGATGCGCGCCGGCGCGATGTTGGCGGGCGTCAAATCGACATCGCCACCGATGGCCCAATAGATTCCGGTAGCCAGGTCAAACTCGCTGCCTTGCAGTTGATTGCCGAGCACGCGCACCGGCAGTAACTTGCCCGCCCACGTGATGCCCGCGACGCCTTCGTTGTTGTCGGTGGCGGCGCCGATGGTGCCCGCGATGTGGGTGCCGTGGTAGCTTGACCGATCGCCAAACAAGTTGTCGCCGGGGTCTTCGGGGTTGGTGTCCGGGCCCGAGACGTTGTCGTTATCGTTGCCGGCGCTCACGAAATCCATGCCGACGACGGTGTCGTTTTGCGGATCGCGCGCCCATCGTGATGCCAAGTCCGGATGCGCGAGCACAGCACCGCTGTCGACGATCGCTATCACCAAGTTTGGATCGCCGACCTCAAGGTCCCACGCGGCCTCCATGTTGATGAATTGGTAGTGCCATTGAAACGGGTATTCGTCGTCGTTGGGCACGCGAAAGCCGTGGGTGATGTGGTTGACGGACACGGTGCGCACCGCGTCGGGTTTTTGCGACTGCAGCGCCACCTCAACGGCACGCGTGCGGGTCTCGCTGAGCGGTTTGCCGTTGCCATCACTGAGCTGCATCAAGCAAAACAGATGACCGCTGCAGCGCGTGACGCGCATGTCGACATCGCTTAGCCCGGCGCGTGCGAACACGGGGGTTGAGCGCATCGCCGTCAGCGCTTGCGCCAGCGTCACGCGGTCGTAGGCGCGCGGCTTAAACGACACCACCAACTCCGATGGCACAAACGGCACGCTGCTGGTGGGCGTTGGTCGGGTCGTGCGCCCGGTGGGCTTAGCGTGTGGATGGCTCGCGCTCGGCGTGCCGGCGGTCAGCATCTCGCGCGCCACGTTGCGCTCATGCGTGCTCACCACGGCTTGCCCGACCGCGTCGCCGACACCGATGGTACCGCTGATGCTTGCGAGGGGCTCATCGCCAAGGCCGGCGTCAACACGCGGGTTAAACGCGAAGCACGCGCCCTCGCACCCCGCCAACAGCCCCAACAAGGCGACACAAAGGACGTTTGAAACGTTGCGCATGCGATGGCTCCAAGGACACGACCGTACCATGGGTTATCGCGTGCCGCCGTGTCGAGGTGCCGCCTCGCCGCGCGCTTTCAACTGGGCGCGCGTCAATTCACCGACCTTGGGAGGTGAACAACGAGATTCACCGACCTTGGGAGGTGAACAACGAGATTCACCGACCTTGGGAGGTGAACAAC
>JAYTVG010001025.1:0-3080 GCA_043744135.1 Deltaproteobacteria bacterium
CAGCGACCCGAGCGGTCCACTGGCGCTTAAGCTGACGCTGCCGAGTAAGCCGTTTTGCACGGCGCCGGCGCCGCTTGCGACCTTGACGAAGTCGGTGCCCACGACGCCCTCAGCGACGTACAACTCCCAGCTCACATTGGTGAGGCGCGCGGAGTCCACAGTGCCCGTGACCTCGACGCTCGCGGTGCGCGCCGGGTCGAACACCTGAAACCAACGCGGTTGTGAAATGTCGGCGCCGACCGGGATGCGTTGGTCGCGCAGCGCTTCGAGTGAGCGGCGCACGTTGTTGCGTCCGTAGCCGAAGTGCAAATCCCAGCCCGCGTTTGAGGGGTATTTTTTGAGCGCGAGCGCCTCGGGATCGCGCTCGGCGCCAGGCACGTCGATATCATCAGCCGTGGTGGCGAGCGTTTGATAGACTTCTTCTGCGGTCAACGGGCTCGAATAATAGGCCTCATTTGCCGTGCCCACAGCCGCGTCCTGCAGTTGCTTAAAATAGCTCACCAACAAGCCAGCTTGCCCGGAGGTCTTACCGGTGGCCTCAGACGAGCACCCCGTGCCAGGTGTTGACAGCATCAGCTTGCCGCCGAAGTTCGTGCAGTTGCCGAAATTCAAAAACGTCGACGCTTGAGCGAAGTCGCCGTCGGTATCGGCAACGATGGCGTGCACGTAAAACGTGTGTTCGAGACTACCCGGGTAGTTGTGGTGGTAGCTGGTCTCGTCCGCCGCAGACGCGATGATCGGCACGTTGTTTTGGTACGCCCAGTTGATGGCCGCCTGCGCGTAGGGCGTGTTGTTGAGCGCACCAAGTGCTTCTTGAACAACCGACGCGCCGCTTTCAACAGCAAACAAAACACCGTCTGCGAACTGGTACACGTCAACAACAAAGCTATCACCTGCGCGGACCGGCAACACCCGACAGCGCGGGCAGCCGCCGGGCGTGCCGTCGCCGTCGTGTGCCTCGCCTGTGGAGTCGCGTGCTTCGCCGGTGCCGTGGCCGTAGTCGGTGTCGTCGGAGGCATCGTTGTCGTTCCAAAAAAAGTCCCAGCCGGCGATGTCGTCGGTGTAGCCGTTGTTGTCGTCATCGACGCCGTCAGAGCACGGACCATCGCCGTTATCGCCCCAAATCAAATCCTCGGGATCACGCAGGCCGTTGCCGTTGACGTCGGCGAGCCACGACGCGTCGTCGTAGTCGCGGATGCTGAAGACGCCGTCATCGTTGACGTCAAAGGCTAGCAACGGGTCTGACGTGGCGAGGTCCGCGCCCGGTGGCGCGCAGCTCACGAGCTCGTGGGCGTTGAGGTAGAATTGATTCGTGAGGTTGGTGTCCCCCCAACGAATGCCGGAGTCGAGCACTGCGACCACCACACGTGGGTCTCCCGTCGACAACAACCACGCTTGATCGCTTGAACTGCCGGCCGCCAGCCCCGCTTGCCCAACGCGCGTGCAGCTGTCGTCGTCAACGCCGGCGCAGGCGGTCTTTTCTGACGCCAGCAGGTTTGCGCCAGCACCGGCGCCGTGCGTGCTTTCGTCAGGCAAAAACCCCCACAACTCCCAGCTGCTGCCGAAGCCGTCTTTGGGCCAGTTGAGGGGGTCTTTGGCGTAAGCGCGCAGCTGCGCTGGGGTTTGCGCGTCTGAAAGATTTGGCCAGATGTCGAAGCGCACGTCGAGGCTGTCGTGGTTGGTTTGCGGATCGTCCTCGCTGGTGATGGTGACGCTCGCGGTCGGCGCAGTCAAAAGCGCGAGTGCCGCACCGTCAAATCGCACGAGCACGACGGCCGGGCCGATGCCGGCAGACGGCACCACGAACAGCCAGTCGCGGTCTTTGGTTATCTGCCAAGCTTCGCCCGCTTCGGCGCTGACGTTGAGCGCGATGGTTTTGACGCCGCTGCCGCGCACCAAGCGCAGATCAGGCAAGCGTTCGAAAAAACGATCGGCGGTGTTTGCTTGCTGTTCAAGGTGCACAGCTGCGCGCGCTGACGAAACACACAGCAAACCCGATGCGACGACGGCACAAAAGCGCATGCAACAGCTCCACAACATGGGCGCACGCTAGGCACTACGCAGCGCCGCGCAACCGGGTCCGCGCGTTACGGGCCGCTGTCGCGCGCCTCGAAGTGCACGCTGTCCATGATCGCGCGCACCACGGGCTGCATGGCCGCGAACTCGAGCTTTTCCATGGTGATGACGACGGTGTAGCCGTGCATCGCGAGTTTTTTGTCGGGAGTCGTCGCGGTCTCGAGCAGCAACAACGCCTCTTGGCTCATCTCGCGCGCTTGTGTCCCCGCCAACACCGTCCACTCGTCGCGGATGTGGTAGGTGGGTCGACCTTCACGCCGAGACGGCTCCGCGTCGACGTGGCGAATGTTGGCACCGATGCTCTGCGCATTTGAGGCCCGCTGCGCCACCAAATAGTCGACGCCGGTGGTGCCAACGGGTAGCCACGGGTCCTCAAGCACGAGCAACGTGGGCGCCACCAGGGCGCCTTGCGCGAGCGAGCCGGGGCGCGCCACCAGCAGCGTGCGCGTCTTGAGAGCGATCTTTGTGACCTCGCTTCCTGCCGGCGCGGGCAGGGGACCGGGATCGGGCATGTCGAGGAGCCAGCCTTTGGGGAGCTTGAGTACCAGGGCCGTGTCCGGCACCCTGCGCTTCACGAGCTCAGGTAGCGCAACCACCGGCGGCGTCACGATCGGTCGTCGGGTGGCGTCGTTGTCGCAGCGGCAGTTGGCGAAGACCAGCGCCGCAAACAACAACGCGCACGGCAGATGCAACAACGACAGGCGGTCAGACATGAACAGCATGGTACCCACAAATGACGACTCGCGTGAGCACCCGTTGACGCCGCTGCTGCATGTGGTGCTCGATACGCCCGCCATCGCTGGCAACGTCGGCGCGTGCGTGCGGTTGGCGGCGGCGTCGGGTGCGGCCTTACACGTGTGTGGTAGCGCGCTGTCCGCCGACGATCGCGAGATGTGGCGCGCGGGGCTCGACTACTGGCCGCACGCCAGCGTGCATTTCCACAAAAGCCTCGAACGCTGCTTGCATTTGCTCAAGCGGCCGCCGTGGATAATCGAAGTCGGCGG
>JAYTVG010001026.1:0-3079 GCA_043744135.1 Deltaproteobacteria bacterium
AGCGCGCCCGCGATCTCCGACAAACACGACGCGTCGGAGCAGCCCGTGGCTTGTCGCGTCGCCTCGACGTTGGCGAGATTGCGCAGGTCTTGGCCACTCATGACGTCAAGCGTCGGGTAGCGCGACAAATGCGCTGTGATCAAGCTGCCCAAAGTGTTGCGCTCACCTTCAGACAAGTCGGTGCTCGCGATGTCGAGCACCAGCACCTTCAAGCGTGCTGACGTTTCGGCGGCGGCTGCGGGTGCTGGCACTTGCGCGTGGACCAGCGTGCACAAGGTGAACGTGACAGACGCGGCAGCGATCGACAGGTATCTCATGACGTGGTGCTAGCACGATTGCGCGCACCCTTTCACGTGGGTGCTGTGTCAGGCGTCGCGCGCAGTCACGGTCGCATCGCCGCGAACACCCGCAGGAGGTTCGCTTTGCGCAACGTCGACGATACGCGTGTAACCAGCCGCGCGCGCCTCCCGCGACGCACCGTCGTCACTCGCCGCAATGTTGGCAGTCACGCAGTGCAAGCCACCAAGTGACGGTCCGACACTGCGACCACTTCAAGCTTGAGGCCGGCCGCGCGCAGCTGACCGCGCACTTCGTCGAGCGTAAACGCTGCGCACAGCGAGGCGTGAAAGTCGCGCTGCAACACCTCAGGCGCTCCTGCGGCGTGCGTGCGGATGAGCGCGTCGACGTCAGCCATGCACGACGGCCTCATCAAATCAGCGACGAAGATGCGGGCGGTCGCGGCGTAGGTGCTGATATAGCCCCACAGCGCTTGCGGGTCGTGGAGGTGGTGCAGCAAGCTGTTGCAGAACACCACATCGACGGGGGTGGGTGGCGGGTCTTGCGGCAAAAGCGCGCGCGTCAGCGTCACGCGATCGCCAAGGCCCGCATTGGCCACGCGCATCGCGCCGTAGCGCAGCATGGCAGCGCTGCCATCGAGGCCGTGGATGGCAACATCGGGCAAGCGCTTCGCCACACGCACGGTGACGTCAGCGGGCCCGCACCCCAGATCCAACACGCGCGGCACGCGGCCCACAGGCGCTACCGTTTGCGCACGAAACCAATGGGCGAAGCGGTCCGCACAAGCATTGTGCGCGTCTTCGAAGTCCGCCTCCGAGTACGCACGCGCTTGGTCGTCTTCATCCATGAGTTCCGGCTCGAGCACGCGCTGCATGACAACTCCTGTGAAACGCTACTTTGACAAGTTGGCGGACAACTGGACACAGATTGTGCGCTGACGTCGACACGAGTGACGCTATACCGAACACATGATCCGCTCCATCACCTTCGCGATAGTACTTGGCGCATCTGCCGGCGGCTGCGCGCCCACGTACGACGTGCGCTTGCGTGCAGATGCGAACAGCGATGGCACCCTCGGTGCGCGCGGCGCGTACGGCGTCGGCCACATTGAACGTACCTTTCGGATCCGTGGTGACGCCAGCGCGACCGCCGACGTGTTTTTTGCGCTCGACGCCGACGACAGCGTTGTGGCTGGCGCATTCCCCGCCGCTGTGTTCGTGCAAGGGGGACTCGTGACGGCTGATCGCTACGGTTGGTTCGGTGAGCACATTGCAAGCCGCGGCGCCGTCGCGGTGTTGCCGCACCACAGCGGCGACCTAGCGTTTTTCGATCAGGGAAACGCCACCGACTGCTACGACGCTGTACGCAACGCGACGCGCACTCCCGGCGACGTGTTGCAAGGCACGATGAACGACGGTCCCGCCATGATCGCGGGGCATTCACTCGGGGGGGTGGTGGCGGCAAAAGCGTGGCTCGCGCAACCAAGCGTGTTCGCGCAGTTGGCGCTGATGGCGTCGATCCCTGACCCTGCCGACGACGTCAGCGTTCGCGATGGCCTCGTCATCAGCGTCGGTGGCAAAAACGACAAACGTATCGCGCCCCCAGCCGTGTTTGATGGCGCGCGACCGTTCGCAGATGCCATCGTCGCGGTCGTCGACGGCATGAACCACTACCAGTTCACCGACGACGCCACCGACAGCGAGCTTGCAAGTGACGGCAAGGCCACCATCGCCATCAACGACACGCGCGCCGATGCGATGTTTTTGGTGGACGCCGCGTTTGAGCAGTTGCGCACGGGCGCCGTCTCCTCGCAGCTGCGCGACAGCAGCGCTTGGCCCGACGGACTCAGCGAGGGACAGCCATGAGCCGCAACGTCGTCGTCATCGCGCTCGTGTGGAGCTACGCTTGCGTGGCAGTCGCGCGTGTCGATGTGCCCGCGGCCGCACCAGGCGCTGGCATCACCGCAGGGCTACGTGGGCCGTTCGCGCCACTCGTCGAGGTGGAAGCGACCTTTGGTGTCGCTGCGGGTTTGGCACCCATTGTCGGCGCGCGCTTGCTGTTCGACAGCGCGACAGTTTCGCCCTACGTCGGTGCAGCGTGGCGCCCGCTGTCGTGGCAACACTTCGCGGTGCGGACGGCGGCGGCGCTGAGTCCTTCGTTGTCGTTGCGCGACGGCATCGGCGTAGGGTTGGGCGCGAGCGGCTTGCTGCAGGCAGAGTTTATCGTCGCTGGGCTACACCTCGCCGTCGGCCCCCGCGTTGATCCGATTCTCGTCGTCAACGCGTTTGGCCCGGTGGCGTCGACGCAGACGCGGGTGGACGCGTCGTTGGTGTTGAGCGGCGGCTGGTTTTTTGACAGCGGCTTTGCGGTGATTGCGAGCGCGCAAGGCGGCCAAGGCTTCGCTGCCAGCGGCGGCGGTCTCGTCGGCGAGGCGCGCGCGGGCATCGTGCTGCCCTTTGGGGATGCGGCCGCCGCGTGGTTTCGCTAAGCCTGTTCGCAGTGAGCGATCACGACATCCTCCCGGGCCACCTCGTTGAATGCGCCGCCGTTCACATGGCGCGCGGCGCGGCGGTCGCCTTGGTGTTACGCCACGCCGAGCGCGACGCCGTCATCGACTTTCGCGTCCACGAGGCGGCGCTGCTAACGCTTCGTGGACACGCGCAGGCACACGCTGCGGGGATCCGCATCGGTCGCGCGCTTGCGGCGTTGGCCGACGTGCCGCGTTTGACGCTCGTGCACAGTCCCGTGGCGCGCTGCAAACAAACCGCCGACGGGATCGCGC
>JAYTVG010001027.1:0-10463 GCA_043744135.1 Deltaproteobacteria bacterium
CGCTCGCTGAGCTGTGCGCGCACAAACGCATCGCACGACGTCATGTGCAACATCGCTTGTTCAAAGCGAAAGCCTTCGAAGATCTCGTCGACCCGCACGTCGTGGGTGAGCAGCCCCGCATACGCACGCGCCCACACCAACCATACGCCGTCGCCTGGCGGCACCACCGCATTGGTCGCAGCATAGGCGGCGTAGACATCGGGCAAGCGCGCATGCAACTGCTGCGAAGTGCTGCGGCCCGCGAGCGCGGCTGAGGTCTCGTGACGTCGCCACGTGAAGCGCACGTGCACGGTCGCTATCACCACACAGCTGACCGCGAGCATCAAAATGCCCAACCGCGTGATGCGCGACGGCGCAGCGGACGCGAGTGCAATCGCGACCAACAACAACAGCGCAGGGCAGCACACCAAAAAGAACCGCATCTGTTGCGTGCTCCACGCCCAAAACACCAGCCACGACACCACAAACCAAGACAGCAACACCACGTCGCAGCTGGGCGACAGGCGCTTGCGCATTGAAACGGTGGCGACCGCGATCGGCACGCCGAGCGCACAATGCAAGTTGAGCGCGCCTTCGAAAGGATTTTTGGTGCCGATGTCGAACATCATGCGCGGCACCAACAGCAGCCAATCCAGCGCCGTGCGACCGTAGCCAAAGCGCGACAACAACACCGCATGCATGGCGTCACGCTCGGTGTCCCATCCGCGCCCACCGAGCCACGCGATGCCGACGGGAAATAGCGGGTTGTCGGTTGCGCGCCATGCCCGCGCATAGTGCGGCGCACCCACCAGCGCCCCCACCATGATGAACGTCAGCAGCGTGCGCCAGCGCTGCTTTGGCGGGGCCGACAGCGCGATGGCGACGGCGCACCACACGCACACAGCGAGGCCGTGAAACTTCAACGAAGCCGCCGCCCCCGCGCAGATGCCACCGACAAGCGTCCAAAAGCGCGCGCCGGGCGCGTCATTCGCGATCTGCAACACGCAGACCATCGCAAGCGTGGAAAACACCAATAGCGTGGATTCAACATACACCATCGATGCGTATTCAAAAAAAACCGGAATCGATAAAAGTGCGACACCCGACAAAAATGACCATGTGTTCAACATCGGCAGTCTGAGCCGCGCGCCGATAATCTCAAGCGCCCCCGCGCACGCCAGCGCAGCAAACACGGCCGACCACGCAGACAGTAGCCGTGGGTGAAGCGTAACCACATTCACGTCGCTGACGGCGGCATAGGCCAAGCTCAGCACGGCCTCATAGCCAGCAGGCATATGAAAAAAAATGTTGCCATCTTGCGTGCCAAACGCAGCTGCTAGTGCGTTTTGCTGCGGGATCACAGTATGGTAGGTTAGCTCATCACGGAACCATGGGGTCACCCATGCAATGCAGAACGTTGCGACAAAACAGCAGCAAAAAAATGCGAATTGCCAAGCGGTCCACGCATCAGTGTGCGCCAGTTCAAGGCCGCGTTTGCGGTCAAAGCCGATGCGCACGACAGCGCCACACAGCACCAGTGTCGACGCCACTGCCACGCCGACTGATGTCAGCTGATGCGTCGCCATCAGCGCCACCGCGAGCATTTGCGCGAGCACACTGCCCAGCGCGTATGCGATCGCCGCGTGCAGCGTCCACGGCAACGTCGTGGCTGGCGTCGACCCGCTGCGCGCAAGCCCAGTCACCATCGGCCAACCAATGACGCACAACAGCGGCGGTGCCCACCCCAGCAACATCAAGCTACTCGGCGCGCTGCGGGCGCAAGGCGGCGTCCACATCCAGCCACACCACCTCGCTACCGCGCGCGCTCGGTGGCTCGACGTTGGCGGTGGACGACACGAAGCCGTCCTTTTTTAGCGTGAAGTGTCGCGCGCGCGGTGCGGCATTGACGTCCCACCCGATCGTTAGCGGCGTCACGCCCAGCAAGCGCGGCAGCCCTTCGATCTCTTCGAGCACGTCGGCGCCGGGCGGTATCGTCTTGATGCGCAACTTCGCGCGCTGCGCAAACGAGCCGTCGGGCAACCCCGGCTCCGTCGCTACACCGGCGACGGGCCGGCTGCCTTTGAGGCGCCACGCGGCGTACGCCTTGCTCGCGTGGTTGATGCCACCGGTGCGCCACAGCACAACCGTCAGACACAACAACAAACCCATGCACAAGCCGGCCGCCATCGCCAGCCACGGGCGCTTGGGCGGTTGGCCGAGGCGCGCCACATGCCCTAACACGCGCGTGGGTCGTGTGCTGTCGTCGACACTCAAGATGCCACCCAGGCTGAAACCCGCAACGCCAGCGCCGATCGGTGACCCAGAGGCGATGTTGTGCGGTGGTGGCGAGGCACTAGCAGCTGATGTCAACGGCATCGTCGGTGGCGCGGCGATGGCATTCATGCTGGCGGTGGTGCGTGCGACCTCCGCCGCGGTGCGCACCACCAACTCGACGGGCAGGGCGTCGTGCTCCGACAGCGACGTCATGCTCGGGCTGCTCAGCAGCGCACCCGAGGTGACACCGCCGAGATCTTCGCGCACGCGTTTCAAGCGTGCGATCACTTCATCCATATTCGCTGGACGATCGGCCGGCAGTTTTTGCAAACACTGCATGACGAGGTCGATGAGCGACGCCGGCACACCGACAAGCGCGAGCGGTGGCACCGGTTCATGCAAATGTTTGAGCATGATCTCGACGGCCTGCTCCCCGTCAAACGGCACGCGACCGCTCAGCATCCGGTACATCAAACAGCCAAACGAGTAGATGTCCGAGCGGCCATCGACCGCGCGCGCTTCTATTTGCTCGGGCGCCACATAACGGGGCGAACCCATAAATGTACCCGCGCGCGTCATGCTGTTGGCAGGCATGCTGTTGAGGACCGCGCTGTTGATCGTGCGTGCTCCGTCAAAGACGCGCGTCTTGGCCAAACCGAAGTCGAGGACTTTGACGAAGTCACCTTCGGCCTCGTCGACGGCGTCCTGCTTGACGATCATGACGTTACCCGGCTTCAAGTCGCGGTGCACGACGCCGGCTTTGTGGGCCTCACGCAGCGAGCGGCACACTTGAATGCCGATGCTGACCGCGCGCAACGGCTCGAGCGCGCGCCCCTGCGACATCAGCTTGGAAAGCGTGACACCGTCGAGCAATTCCATCGCGATGAAGAACACCCGCACGTCGTCGATTTGGGTGGAGCCGTAGTCAAACACCGTGATGGTGTTTGGATGTTTGAGTTTCGCGCCCGTCGCCGCTTCTAAAAAAAAGCGCCGCTGGAAGTCGGCGTCGTGCTCGTCGATCGCGTCGTCAAGCTCAGGCACCTGCGCGCTGAGCGTCATCACTTTTAACGCCACAGAGCGCTCAAGACTCGCTTGGAGCGCGCGGTACACCACGCCCATACCGCCGCGACCGAGCACCGATTGCACGGTGAAACGCCCGTCCAAGACGCGACCCAACAATGGGTCGTTGATGTCGGTGGTTGCCACGCACAATGCTAGTCGTCGACAAACCAACCCGTCAAGCGATCGCGAGCTGTACGCGGCTGTGGCGGCGTTGCTTCGCCGTGGTGCTCGTGTCGTGCACCAGGAGTGCACTCACTGCGCTCCTCGCCAGCACCTTGCCACAGCCACGTACAGCTCGCGATCCACGTTTTGATAGGGCCGTCGATTTGGGGACGGCGTTTGTTTGCCCGCTTGCGGTGTTGCTTCGCTGTGGTGCAGGAGATGCACGATCCACGTTTTGATAGGGCCGTCCGGCGGCCGCGCGCGACTCGCTCGCCAAAGACGATGCGCTCAGCCGAGCAGTTCGCACATTTTGGCGACGGTGTTGATGTTGCGCCCGGTACCCCGCTTGAGTGGCGCCCACTTCAGCTTCGATTTTCCTTGGCCTTGGGTGTAGTGGATGAACACTTCGCTGCCGTGCGCGACCAATTGTTCGCCGGTGCGCGCTTCGGCCGTCGCGAGCATTTGCGCCGTCACGACGTCGTGAAAAAACACCACCACCACATGTTGGGGTAACGCCTGCGCAAACGGTTGGTCTTTGTACACGCGCGCCAACTGCTGAGCGTCGCGCACCATGACATCGACAGGCGAGTTCATGTGCGCGGACAGATCGCGCGTCAACGTCGCTTCAACTTTGGCGGACGCGTGCGCGCTCGACAACACCACGTTGCCCGATTGGATATAGGTTTTGACCTCGTGAAATCCGGCGCGCTCACAGACAGCGCACAGCTCAGACATGGCAAGCTTGCCGGTGCCGCCGACGTTGACTGCGCGCAAAAACGCCGCGTACCGCGTCACGTGCGCAACCGCTCCGTGTACTGTTGGCGCAAAAGGCGTTTTGACTCTTGGTCTTCGCGCAGCCCCCACACATCGGTCGCATCGCTGTCGACCTCGCCACGGCCGGGCAAGTTCACCGTCGCGCTCCACCCTAAGCCCTTGGTGGCAACCAGCAACTGTGCGCCAGCCTCAGCTTTGACGCCGCCACAATCTTGGCCTTTTGCGATGAACCACTCGACGATTTTCCCCGGGTACTCGAGCTTTTGCGGGCTGAGCGCCTTGGCCTTGGCCGAGTTCACTTTCGCGCCGTTCATGCGGATCGCCGCCAAAAATCCGGCACGCTCGTCGTCGACAAACTCGGGCAGCCGGCTCTCGAGCGCGACCAGATAGCCACCGCCGGGATGTTCTTTACAACTCGGCACGGTCTTTACGCGCAAGCGCGGTGCGTCGAAGGTCGCGCGCCGTTTGCCCTCGTCCCCCGTCCACGTCGTGGGCACGAGCTTGTCGTTGAGCGATTTGTTCTTTTCAAAGAACTGTACCTTGGCGAATTTCTCGCTGCGTTTTTCTGTGACCGCCACCTTGTCAAAGAACTCGTCGACGCGTTGCTTGGCGTCGATCTTGAATTTGACGAGCGGAATCTCCAGTTTTCCCTCAGACGGCAACGGCACTTCGATCCATGCGTACCCGCGCACGCCCAGACGGATCTTCGCGCCCGGCGCCGCCTCCACGCCGTAGTTGCCCCAAGCCTCGATGCGCTGCATTGCAGCGGAGCCTTTGTTTGGCACGCCCATGGACTCAAGGCCGATGCCGTCGTTTTTTTGCGCGCCGACAAACGCCGCCGTGCCGATCCACGCTTGCTCCGCTGCATTGTCGAAGCGCACTTCCCAGTGTGACAACAGGCCATCCTTGCTGCGCACTGCGGACACCGATGCGCTGCCCTCACAGCGCAAGCCACCCGCAGTAGCCTGCGCGATCAACTCGTGCACACGCGTGAGCACGCTAGCGCCGTCCGCTACGTTGCGCTGCGCGGGCCGCGTGCCCTCGATGCCGCCGTCCCCTTCGGGCGTCGCATCGTGCGCGTTGCCTTGGTACCAGTTGAATTCCTCGAGGTCGATCTCAAGCGGCGGGTCGTGCATCGCCGGGAGTCTGACCGTGTGGTTGGCCAAGTTGCGTAGCCCGACGCGCAAAAAACAACTCTCGTCGATGGCGTGGCGATTTTGGCCGTCGTGGTGATCGTAGATGTCGCCCGCGATAAACTTTTGCCAACTGACCTTGCCAGGATCGACACCCATGCCGTGGCCGTATTGAATGTGGTCGTCGTGTGCCGTCAGGTTCGGATTGTTCGCCGGCAGGATGTTTTGCGTGACACCAAAGACGCGATCGCCAGTGTTGTGCACCACCAACTGCCAGGCGTTTTCCTCCGGCAACGGCACGACGTAGACCTTGCCTTTAACGGGCATGTGAGCTCCCAACGATCGGCGTGGCGGCGCGCGGCGAATTACTTTGTGAAGTCGACGCTCGCACGCGCACAGCAAACAGTTGCAGCAGCGCACTTGCCGGCGCGGCTGCATCGGTGAGCGCAACGACGCGATGGCGCGCGTCAAATTGCTGGACCACGGAGGCGCTGTGCCGCAGCGCGCGGCGCACCACGCCGTGCAGCAGTGCGAGCACGCGTGCCGTAGGCTGGCCGTCGACGCGCAGCACCAGCAGCGGCGACATCTGCCAGGCTGCGCGCACACGGATACGCAGATCGACATCGCTGACCGGCATGTCGTGCGAGCGCAGGTCGACCACGGTGTGCGGATCGACGCCGTCGACGTCGCATGCAAACACGATGGTTGGTTGCGTGGTGTGTGCGACCACGGGGTGGTGCAACACGTTCATGCGCCCACCGCCGCGCGGGCCAGCTGCGCAAGCGCGGTGTTTTCGTGCACGTGTGCCATCGGAAACGTCGCAGTGACACACGCAACAAACGCGTCGGTCAGCGGCATGACGGCCACCAGCTGCGCCATCAACGTCAGCACATTTTCAAGCTCCAAGCACACATCGCCTTTGATGAGCGGAGTGAACGTGCCGTCCGCCACCCGCGCAGCGATGCTTTGCACCACGCCACACAACCCGCCCGACACGACGTCAAGCAACCCCAACGATTGCCCAAGCGCACCCGCGCGCTTGAGCAACGCGTCGCCGGCAGCGCGCTCAACTTGATATGCGTCGTCGATCTCGTCGCGTGGCGCGTCGCAGAGCAACCGCACTTCACCGTTGCGCGCCGATTGTACCAGCGCGTCGCGTACCGCCCTCGGCGCGTCGGCGAACCCATGCGCGACGATCACCACGCCCTGCGTGCGCTTGTTGAGGACGTCGTTTTTCGCCGTGTCTGCGTGCAGCAGATGGACGTGCACATCGCGCCCCGTGAGTGCGCCGTACGCCACCCCGTAACTCTCGGCGTCTCGCGCCGACGCAACGACGGGCTCGTTGACGTCTAAAGCCCAGGCAACTCCACGCAGCGTGTCACGTTGCGTGGCGTCGAGCGCGTCGAGCGCCAGTGCATCGGGCGTGCCTTGCACCTTAAACGTCAGGCTGCCCAGGCTCGTGCTGCGCTTTTGGATGCTCAACGTCGCGTCGTCGTCGGGGTAGTTGATGTGGTTGCGCATCAGCCCATCGACGGCAGTGTGGTGCTGAGGAGTCAAACAGCTACGCATCACTTGCGATGTCGCGCGCTGCAGGTCGGGGTAGCCGGGCGCGGTGAACCGTCGCAAACGTGCGGCGATCCGATCGATCACCGTCAACGGCAATGGCGACATGCCCTCGGTGTCGCGCGCAGCTTGCATCACCGAACTCACGACGTTGGCGTCGATGCCGAGGCTGGTGGCGTGTGCGTGGTACGCCGCTTGGTCAAGCGCAGCCAACGCGAGGGTGGGCAGCCCCGGTAGCGCTGGCCCCGTCGTCACCCACCGCTCGCCGCGCAGCGCTTGGATCGCTTCGCGCAAACCGTTTGGCCAGGCCTGCCCGCGCAGCTGCACGTGCAACATCCCCGGCCGGGCCAACGCTTTGCTCAACGCACCGTCGGGGCCAAGCAACGCCTCCACCGACGTCGAGGGCGGGACCACGACTGTGTGCAGTTCAGTTCCGGTGGCTTGAGCTATCGCACGTAGCGCCGAAACCGCATCGGGGCCGACGACGCTAAACGGCGCCTTGGCGAGCCATCGCGTAGCGAGGGCATTGAGGTTTTGGTGCGCGCTTGATCCTTGTGGGCTCGGGTAGGCGGCGATTTTCACCTGCGGCACACGGCCGCTCGCGTTTGCAACGGGCAAGCGCACGCCAGCTACCGAGACTGAAGCACCGGTCGCCACCATGCGCGATTGCCAGGGCTTGCCCACCACGCCGCCCGCCTTCACGTCGACGGCACCAAGTGCTGCCACCGTCGCAAGGTCGTGCGCCGCCGCGTCAACCAGCGCTGCTTCACCAGCCACGTTTGGATCGTTACACCACGTCGGCTGTGCAAAGGCGTCGGCGAGTTGGGCCTTGGCGGTGGCGAGATGGGCGGCGTTAAGGGGCACGGCGCCCGCGACTGTCAACAACGCCTGCGTCGCGTCGCGAACGCCGCGGATGGCGTCGCGGTCGAGCGCGCGCTTGGCGTCAAGCGACAGGTGCGCGACGATGTCACCGCGTCGTACGAGCTGCTGCTGTTGTGCGCTCGCCACGGCCTTGAGCAAAGCATCGCGTGTTGCTGCCGGTGTGCCGTTGAGTAGCGCGCGCTCGATCACAAGCGCGCACAGCTCGCCCGCGCCATCGGGGTCGGTGTTGATTTTTGCGTTGATGTCGTTGACCGAAGGCCCGCGCAACAGCCAAGCGCGCAGCGGCAGCGACGCCAGCTCCGGCGGATCGGCGCGCAACCCCGCAACGCAGTACGCCAGCTCGAGCACCGACGCAGTGCTGAGCTGTTGCACGAGCGACGCCATGTCATCGACCACGCCCGCGAAGTGGTCTTTGCTTTTCAACAGCTGCGCCACCGCGTCACCATCGACGTCGAACAACAACGCCGCGAGCAGCGCGATCGCAACAGGGTGATCGTGCGACGCGAAGGCGGTGGCGAGCAGTGCGTCTTTGTGGCGCTGCGGTACGGCGCGCAGATCGACGCGCTTGAGTGCGCCCTCGTGCGTTTGACGCAGCGCAACGTCCACCAGCTCGGCTACCTCGTGCACCAGAGGCGTTTGCGGATCGGTGACACCCAGCAGTCGCAGCACGGCGCCTTCGCGCTCGGCCGCGCGTACCGGTCCGCCATTTTTACCTGAGGTGACCGCGTCGCTGCGCAAAACGCCAAAGTCAGTGGTGCGCGCATGCACGCGGTCGTCAACAGCCACATCGCTCGCAGTGCTGAAGCGCAAATAAGCTGGGTGCTTGAGCAGCGGCGATGCGGTGCCTTTGTGATTCACGCGCACGGTGGCGGGATCGACGCGGCTGGCGGCGCACAAACGCAAGATGCGCGGCAACGCGTCTGCGGTCACAAAGGTCTCGTCGATGGGCGAGCTCAGCCAGGCTACCGCGCTGGCCTTCGCACTTGAGGCGTTGTTGCCAGCTTTGTGGTTGAGTTCGATGATGCGTGCCACCAGCGAGAACACGCCGGGGTGATTGTTCCAGCTCGACAACCACGACAAATCACCCCACGACATCATCTCCGCTTTTATTGCGTCATCGCTGACGTGAAACATGGCGACGTCATGCGCCCAGTACAGCGTATGCGGGCCGGGCTTGTTGCCGAGCGGCCCTCCGTCGAGCAACAGCGCTGGGTTGCGTCGCGGTACCAGCGGCGCTCGCGTGGCCAGCAGCACCCGCCGCAGCCTTGCGATCTCGACCGCCGTGGCGTCGTGATCGCCGATGCTTTGGCCGGCGTTAAGATGCACCGTATCCGCGGACGCGTCGGCAAGCACCACCAGGCGCGCGACCGCGCGTGACATCGCCTTGTCGTCGAGGGCCTCGTGCGTCAACGGCGCCAATAGCGTCGGGACCAGCAGCGCATCGCCACCAAGTGCCAGTGCGCGACTGGCGAGCTGCAGCACGCCCAAACGCCAATCTCGGTCGCGGCTGACGGCCATCACGTCGGCGAGGTGCGGGTCGTGGGTGAGCAGACGCTTCAAGCTCGCATCGTCGAGCGTGAACAACGCCGGGTCGCGCGTCCGCCGCGCCTGCTCAAGGTCCGCTTTGAGCATGCGCGTGTCGCCGAGCGCGGCCTGTGCACCAAGATTCGCGCCGTCGCGGTGTTTTTCGAGGTGCGCGATAGGCGTTGCGCGCTCACCAAGCGACAGCCCGCTGACGTCGATCCGAAACGCCCGGCCAACCTTGCGCAGCGCGGCGGCAGCCTCAACCGTCGCCGGCATCGCCGTCGCGAAACCTTGCAGCTCGCCGTTGACGGTCGCCGTCGGCAACTTGAGCTCGCGACCGCGCGCCCATAACAAGCAAAACGCCACACGCGCGTCGGGCGTCCCGGTGTTGTAGTGGGCCAGATCGGCACCCATCCCCCAACTGCCGAAGAATTTTTTAACGGTGGCATCGGTCACCCGCATCGCGCCGCGCGGGTGTTGTAACAGTTCGGAGTAAAACGGCTTGCTGTCCCGCTGTCGTTCCCACGTCGCCACCGTGCCGAGCGGCTTGCTCGCAGCCGGCCGCGCACCCGAGAGCCACTCGGCGACGGTCTTGTCCCCCAAAACGAAGTCGTCGACGACAACACCGCATGCTTTGCCAGCGCGCGTCACTGCGACGGCCATGTCTTTGCTGCCATCAAGCGCCGCGCAGTCAGCGAAAAACGTTGAAACGTCGACGTGGCCGACGCGCGCTTGGCGAGCAAATGCGTCAACGGCCCGCACGTGGGTGATAGGCGGGCCCTGCAGCCAATAGCGCAAGCCGTCGTAGCCCGCCGTCGACAAACTGCCGAGCATGTCGTCGCTGATCTCAAAGGCGCGCGCGTCGCCGGCGCCGACGGCCGTGTACCACGCCTGCGGATCGCTCCATGTAGCGTCGCCAAGCGGCGCGCCCGCGGGCGACTTCCACGTCGACAACGGCGCATCCGCGAACGTCAGCGTCTCAGGATCGATGCCGAATTCGCGCGCAAAGCGCAGCAACATTTTGGCGTTCGCGTTGGTGGCGGGCAAGGTGTTGGTGGCGTTGGTGTCGTCTGCCACCACGTCGATGCCGAGTTGTTTGGCGCGCGTGAA
>JAYTVG010001028.1:0-10440 GCA_043744135.1 Deltaproteobacteria bacterium
TTTTCATGTCCGCGGGCAGCGGCGCCGCAGCAACGTTTGCGGGTGCCGGCACAAAATGAAACAGCACCGTGATCTCGTTGGTCAGCTTCACGCGGCCGCGCGCACTGTCCTCGATGGTATAGCGGTATTTATCGCCCGCGCGCTCCGCCTTGGCTCTGATCGATTGCAGGTCGTGTTTTGCGTTGCCGGATTCAAGGCGGCCAACCGTGTCGTCAGTGAACACGAGCTGATATTTTTCAGCGCGGACGTCAAAAACGAGAACGCTTTTGGGCAGGTCCGAGCCCTGCAGCACGAAGGTATTGCCCGGAGCACTGCCAAACGACACGGGGCCGTGGGTGCGCACGATGCGCTCTTCAATCACGTTGACGCCCTGGATGACCCCGATGCGCAGGACCTTGTCGTCAGCCATCACTCACCTCAACGAAGCTGACCGCGACCGGCCCGTAAAGTTCCCACCCGCCTACAAACGAGGCACGGCGACAAAGGTTTCCTGGCGCGCGTGGCAAGCGATCCATACGTTTAGCCCTCGGGCCGGATCACGCCGAAACGGAAGTCCGCAAAACCCGATTCGCCGCACGTCACCAACACGTCGGTCAACACGCGATAAGGCGTTTGCTTGTCCGCCAGGATGATGATCTTGCCATCGAAGCTTTTACCTGTTCCTTGCGCGAGCATCTCTTTGAGCGCGCGGGCTTTTTTAAGCGCGTCGCGCAGCGGCACGATGACGTAGTTGCCGCTCGCAGGATCTTTGATCGCGTCGGGCACACGGTAGGTCGTGGCGTCCAAGTCAGCGACTGGCTTTTCATCCAACACGATACGCGGCGTGACGATGGTGACCTTTAAAACGCCATCGATCGTCCTTGTAACGCGGGGGCCGGTCACCATCACGATGGTGGCGTTGTCCTCGATGGGACCGCAGCCGTCGATGGGGATGAGGCCTTTGCCCGCGAGCTTGTCGTCCGGCAAACAGACGGACCGCGGCAGCTCGATCGATGGCTCTTTGACCTCGACGGGATTGGTCGCGAACGTCTTTAGCAAGTACACGAGAAGCATCGTCACCATGTCGGTCAGCGACGTGAGCGAAATCGTGCGCCCGCGATCGTCGAGATGGCGCTTGCCGCGCTTGGACTTCCGCTTCGCCGCGACGCTTTTAAGCGCGTCGGGCCAACCTTGATATGGCGTCGTTCCATCGGACGGGTCTGCCATCGCCTAGCCCACCATACCGGCCGCGAACGCGACGCCGGGAAATAGCAGAGCACCGTCAGAGGTCTTGCGTGCTGCGTCCATCGTGTGGATGACGGCGTCGTAAGAGACGTCGGCGTCTGCGGAGATGATCATGCTTTGTTCCGCGGGGAAGCTCTTTTTCACATCAATGAGGCGTTTTTGAAGGGCGGCAAAATCGTAGTCGGTGGTGCTCGTTGCACCTTGCGACACGGTCACCTTCGGGATGAGTGGCTGCCCGGGCCTTCCCTCAGTATCGCCGGTCAAGGTGGCGCCCGTCGCGCCGATGTTGAAGCCGCCCTTGAGCACGAACACCGTCAGATTGAGCTGACTTGCTGCCTCCGTCCCTGCAGCCCCGCCCGCGGCGCCACCACCGATTTGGGGCGCTTGCACGTTGAGCATCGCCAGCTGCGTCCATGCCGTCATCGCGAGCGTCGACAAGATCAACATGAACATGATGTTCAAAAAGGGCGTGACGTCGAGATCGAGCGCCTCATCTTCCTCTTGGTGTCGTCGCTCGCGTGCCATCCGCATCCTGCTTTCAAGTCACCGACCGTGGGTGGTGAACAACTGCTTCGTCGATCTCAAAGCGAACCTGCCGGCGCTGATTATCCCTCGCCGCCCTCAAGGCCGCCTTTTCCGCGGCTGATCAGCAGGTTTTCTAACTTCACAGAGTAAAAATCGATTTCATCGATGATCTTCTTCTGCATGCCGCTGAGCACTAAGTGCATAAATAGCGTCGGAATGCCGACCACCAACCCAAATGCGGTGCAGTTCATCGCTTCGGCGATTGCACCGGTGAGGATGCTTGCCTTGTCGGCGGCGGAGGCCGTAGCGACGGCGCGAAAGGCGCCGATGAGTCCAAAGACGGTGCCGAGCAAGCCGGCGAGCGTCGCCAGCGATGCCAACGTCGCAAGCGCGCTAGAACGCTTCGTGAGGTTTGGCACCACTTCGAGCGAGGCCTCCTCGATGGCATTTTGGATTTCGACTTCGCCCTTATTGGCACGTGTCAGGCCTGCCTTGATCACCTTCGGCAGTGCCGCATTCGCAGCCGCGTTGCACAGCTTGATGCCGCGATCGATGTTGTTCGCCATCACGAGCTTTTGAATTTGCGCCATGAACGCGGCGCCGTTGATGTTGTAACGGAAGAAAATATACACGACCCGCTCGACGATGATGCCCAGCGAGAGAAACGAGATGAAGGCGATGGGCAACATCCACAGCCCGCCCTCTTTGAAGAAATGAATGATGTTAGTCATGGCTTGCTCTTAGTCTCGTTTCGGTCTCATCGACAAGGAATCAGCTGAAGCGGCGGCGACCTAAATTTGCTCAGGAGATCGACGCGCGTCCACGGTGGGAGACGCTGTCACAAGAGGCTGGGTTTAGGGAAGCCGGATTCAAAACGGCTCTTTTTCGACGGATTGAATGATGCGTGATTTAAGGTCCTCGCGGCGCTCGAGATCGGCAAAATTCAGATTCGTTCGCGGCAAGATGAAGAACGCTTCAGGTTTCTGAATGTTTCCCTCAATCACTAGATCATCAAGCGTGATCTTTTTTCGCGACTGTGCGTGGACAGAGGTCGCAAAGGTAAGAAGGACCGCATACACCGACGCGCCGACAGCGACGCTCGCGACTAGCGCGATCCACGAGGTGGATTCGCGTTTCGATTGCCAAACGCTTTGACGACGTTTACCCGCCACGTATCACCCTTGCGAGCTGCCGGTCGACGCCGCCGAAGCTCGCGCCCGCCGACGAGCCGACCACGAAAAGCGTTCGGCATGGTTGTGTAAGCCGTGTTGCGGCGCGGGTGCATCGTACGCGCAACGCGGGCACTGGCGCAAGCGTGCGGCGCTGATCATTTTGGCGCATGTTCATCCGGTTTCGCAGCAGCATCAGCCGCCGGTGCAGTGTCGCCTTTTTTGCGTCGCTCTTCACGCTCGCGACGCTTGAGTTCCTTGACGACGCGTTTGTCGGTGGCGTCGATGTATTCGTCCACCCGTGCGACGGTCGCAGCGTTGCCGCTTGCTTTGGCCGCCTCTTTGTAAGCGCGCAACTCCACGATCGCGTTTTGCCAACGCGCCAGTTCCTCAAGGCCGGGCACCGCGTTGTCCACGTACAACACGCCAAGGTTGAAGTGGACATCGACGAGCCCGGGCTGAAGCTCCAGCGCTTTTTTGTAGGCGCGCTCTGCCAGGTCATAACTCTTCGCCGCACGGTAGCCATTGCCGAGGTGCAACTGCGCCAGGCCGCTTTTGGGCTGTAGCCGCGCGGCGGTCTCGAGCACTTTGACGGCCTCGGCGGGGTAACCCTGTTTGAGCAGCAGCAGGCCGTAGTTCTCCTGGGCAGACATCAAGTCGGGGCGCAAGCGCGCTGCTCGCTCGTACGCAACCAAGGCGCCCTTTTCATCCGCTTGCTCCGCCAAAACATACGCGAGTTCGAGATGAGCAAGGGCATTGCCAGGCTCGACGGCGAGCGCGTTTTCAAGCGCGAACTTCGCGGTGTCCAGCCGTCCTTGGCCTCGAAACACCGACGCCATCACACGCATCGCCGGCACGCTGCGCTCGTCGATCTTAAGCGCCGCAAGCGCGCGGGCCTCCGCAGTGGTTGAGTCCGCGCGCGCCATCGCCAGCAGCGCGTCGGCGACGAGGGGGCCGGCGCGATCCGGAAATTGCTTGCGCGCGTCGTCGACGAGCCGCTGCGCTTGCGGTCCGCGCCCAGTGTTGAGCATGAGCAGCGCCAAGTTGCCGAGCGCCGGGCCGTAGTCCGGCCGCACGCCGAGCGAGGCCAAGTAGTCTTTTTCGGCGGTGGCGACGTCGCCCGCGCTTTGCGCCGAGACGCCGGCATTGTACCACGCGGCGTAAAAATACGGAGCCTTGCGCGCTGCATCCTCGAAGCGAGCGACGGCACCGCCGGGGTCGGTGCGCGATGTCTCGACGGCGCGATCAAACGCCGCACGCGCGTCACCCGAGTTCGGCAGCCAGTTGTCGTCGTCGATTTTGGCGGCGGTGGCAACCGGCGCGGGCGCGACCTCCGCGACGGGTGCGCGCTTGGCGTCCGGCGACGGCGGTTGCGTCGCGGTAGGCGGCGGTGCCACGTCCGCGGCGGCGGGCGGCGCCGCCACCGGCTCGGTCGCGCACGACGCCAACGTCATGCCACCAGCGACCAACACGCTCAAGCACAGCGATTGGATGTCGCGCATCAGCCCCCCCCTGCCTTGCTCGCGAGCTCACCCGGACCAGGGCCTGCCGCCTTGAGTTCACCGGCGCCACCGTCGGGCAACATCGCCCCAAGCGCCGTTGCCTCGACGCGCGGCGGCGACGAGAGTGCCTCTTTGTCGATCGGGTAGTCCGCCGGGCGAAGCAAGTTGAGCGCATCGAGCGTGCGTTTGGTCCAAACGTTGTTGAGCCGCAGCTCGCGCGCTCGGTCGTAAGCGATTTTGTATGCGGACACGGCCTTTTCTTCGACTGCGAATGCTTTGTCCTCGATGAGGTTGCGGTATTCGTCGCAGGCCGCCTCGCCAGCGATGCGGCGAACGTCGTCGGGACACGGCGACTTCAGCACGGTCTGCTGCATGTTGTCGTACAGTGAACCGATACGGTACAAAGCCGCCAAGCTCCACTCGCCTGCTTTGTACGTCGTGATGATGTTGGTCAGGGTCTTTTCCACGTCTGCTAGCCGCTTGGATTTGCCTTCCAGTTCTTTGATCTGTTGTTGGCTATTTTTTGAGACGATCGCCAAGCGCGCGTAGCTTTTGAAGTCGTCATCCGCGAGGGCAAAGGCCGATTTGGCAGCGAAGTATGCGGCGGCTGGCGACCCCTTGGAGGCATTGAAGCGCGCCACCGCGGCCTTGTTCATCTCGAGCGCCTTCTTCTTGTTTTCGGCTGGGTTCGCGGTTGCCGCCTGCGCATCGTAAACTTCGCCCATGCGCGCGTAGGCCTCGATGACGCGGGCCGCTTGCGACGCCGTCGTTCCGTAGCGCTTGATAAAGCGCCCAAGCACCTCGAGCTCCGCGCCGCTGCTATTGCGTTTTTTGTGGACGACGGCTGC
Source organism: Deltaproteobacteria bacterium (assembly GCA_043744135.1). GTDB lineage: Bacteria > Myxococcota > UBA727 > UBA727 > VGSZ01 > JAYTVG01. The sequence goes on from JAYTVG010001028.1 coordinate 5,269, forward strand.
ACGAAAAAACACATCGGCGGCCTCAGGGCGATCGGGGAACAGCGTCGCGAATTTTTCGAATTCTTGCGCCGCGCGTTCGTAACGTTGTTGGCCTTCAAGCGCGAGTGCAGCGTTGATCTGCGCGTCGGCGCGCCGATCGCTCTTTGGGTACTGCCGCACCAGCCCCAAATAGGTCTCGACCGCCTTGTCGAACTGAAACGCTTGCTCCGATTTCGACGCGACGCGAAACATTGATTCAGGCGCGTGCTCGCTTGATGGATATTCTTTGTAGAGCCGTTCGTACAGCGACGCGGCGCGCACGGGCCGTCGCGCCTTCTCAAGCGACAACGCTGCGTTGTACAGCATCACGTCGGCGAACTCGCGCTTGGGATCTTCCTTCAACAGCGCGAGATATTGTTCCGCGCCGCTTTCCAACAGCGCGTTTCCTTCCGTGATCTTGCCGTCATCAAGCAACTTGGCGCCCTGCTCGAGGGTGTTTTTAGCGATGTTGAACTGTGCGCCACCTTTGATTTTCGCGAACTCGTCGGTACTGCCACCGCCGACCTTGTTGGCTTCGAATTTCGCTGCGTATGTCGCTGCGGCTTGCCAGTCCTTGCGGGCCAACAGGTCGTCGAGGATGAGGTTTGCTGCGAATTTGGCTGCCTCGGATTGCGGGAATTTTTCGACGACGATTTGGAAGCGCTTCACACCTTCGTCAAAGTGGCCGTAGCTGTAAAACACTTCACCCGCGCGGTATCCAAACGCGGGCGCCATCTCGTGTTCGGCGCCTTTTTCCAAAAACTTGTCGATGGCAGCCACATAGCGCTCGCGCAGTTGTGGGATCGGTTGCTGCTGCGTTTTGTCGTCACGTTTACCCGCAGTAATCTCGCGTTTTTCGAGCTTGCCCTGAGAGACGGCGAGGTCGATGATCTTTTCGTAAGAATACACCGCCGCGAGGGCGGCCTCGGCCCGATACTTCGTGCCTGCGGGCGAGTCGCGCACGGCCTCGTATGCGTTGACCGCGTCCTCGAAGCGCAGCGAGTAGTAGTATGTCTCGGCGAGGTAGTAGCCAAGCTCATAGGCGTTTTTGTCATGTGGGTAGCGGTCCAGGTAGGTGCGGTATGCGTCCGACGCAGCCTTGAAATACTGCACGCCCAGGTCTTGACGATTGTCGTTGAAATATTGTGTGGCCTGCTGGTGGTAGTACAGCGCGGCGGAGTAGAGGTTTGCCCGCGCGAAGTTGCGCGCGTCCGACAGCGCTTCACTATCGTTGCCGAAGCGCTTGGCCCACGGCGTGTTGTCGCCGTAGGTTTTGACGAGCGTGTCGCGTGCAGCGTTCGCCTTGTCAAACTGGCGCTCACGCACCCAACACTGAACAATCTGGTCCTGCAGTTTGGGCGCGTCTTTGTGCAGCGGATCGAGCGAGATCGCGGCTTCGAGCGCCACGACCGCTTGCTGATGTTTTGATTGCTTAAAAAGGTTGTCGCCGAGGCGCGCCATCACGTCACGCTCATACGGCTTGGCGACACCCGGCGCGGACTTGTCGGCGTCCGCCGCGGCTTTGAACGTATCCTTCGCGAAGGCGACGTAGTCCGTTTCCTTTTCGGCGAGTGGATCCGAAAGCGACGAGCCCTTGATCAGCCGGTAGTAGCGGTCGGGTCGGCGCCATCCGTCGTCGCCGAAGCTGATCGCGACGTATTGCACCGACTCCTCTTCGAGGACGGAGCCGGCTTCACCCGCCTTGTTTTTGTGGGCGGCCGAGTAGTCAAGGAGCTCAAAAAACCGCGCGACGCTCTCATCGAAGCGGTTGACCAGGTAGTGGGTCCACGCGAGTTTGTACAAAGCCTTGTCGTAAAAGTCAGACTCTTTGTGTGGCATCACCTGCGTGAATGCGGCGATTGCTTCTGGCCACGTCTCGTCGTCAAAGTGCTGATCGCCGATGCGGAACCACACCTCCGCGAAAAAGCGGCTATTGGGAAAGCGCTGCACCAGCGTCGTCCACGTCGCGATGCCTTCTGACACTTGCCCTTGCGCGCGCTGCGTGTAGCCCAGCAAGTAGTATGCGCCATCGACGAGGCGATACTCGGGATAGACCGCGATCAAGCGTTGGTAGAGCTCGATCGTCCTATCGAAATGGCGGGCGGGCTCGGCTGGCGCTTCACCCAGCTTTTTTTCTTCCCAAGTCTGGTAGGCAACTTTGTAGTCCTTCGTCGCCGCCTGGTATTCGTCGTCGTACTTTTCGAAATACAACTCCGCGAGGCGGAACATCCCGTCGGGAGTAAATTCTTTGTCGTTGGGGTGGCGTAACAAAAACGCCTCGAACGCGGCGATCGCGTCAACGCGCCGAGCGCGCTCTGCGGCAACCACGGGGTCCAAAGTTTTTTTGTAGTTCTCTTCGATCTTTTGACGACGCTCCTTGTACTTGCGCTCTGCCAACCGCCTCACCTCATCGCGGGTCTCGCGCCCGTGGCGCTCAAAGACCCGCACCAAATCACGCATCGCTTCGTAGCGAGCCTTCATGGTGCTGTCGTCCATCGGCGCACCCGGAGGCGACTCTGGCTGCGGCGCGGGCGCAGCCAGTGGCGTGCCTGTGTCGCCGACTTCTGGCGCATCTTCGGCCTGCGGAGCGAGCGGGTTCACGCCGGCGGCGGCGGGCGCCGTGTCCGCCGGAGGTTCTTGAGCGCTCACAGGACGTGCTGCCATCGTGGCGACGACCAGCAACACAAAGACGCGGATCATCATCGGCTGCGTCACGGCGCTTCATCCTTCGTCAAGTCCGCGTAAGCTTGCGTCAAGTCTGTTAGTTCCGCCGCGCGCGAGCGCTGCAGCTGCCCAATTTTTTCCGTCTCAGCTTGCTTGCGGGCGAAGCTGGTGTCGACGACGCCGACGTCTGCGCGCAACACGATGCGAGACAAATCGTAGCGCACACGATCGAGCGCTAGCTCCGTCGCGCGGTCGCGTACCTGCCCCGCTCGTGCATCGATCTCAGCGAGCACAGAGAGGTAGCTACTCAAGTGGGCGCGCTCCTCACCGAGCATCGTGCGCACGCTTGTAAGCCGCTCCTCGACAGTTTGATCGAGCCGCTGCCGAAACGCGGCGTTTTGTGTGGCCGTCGTGTTGATCCGCGAAACGAGTGCGTCGAGGCGGGAGTACGAGGGCCCGGATGCTGGGTCGCGCGCTGAGGCCAACAGCGCACGTTCCTCGTCGACCGCGTGCGAATACTCTTGCTTGAGCAGGTCTTCTTGAGAACCGTGCCCGCCCATCGTGGCGATGCTGTTGCGCAACACGGAGACGGTCTCTTTCAGCTGGGTGACGGTGTTTTCAATGTCCTGAACCGCGGCGCGCGCCTCACGGACTTGGTTTTTTCGCAGTTCCACCTTCAGCGCGCCGGCGGCAGCTGCAACGCCTTGGGTTTCGCGTGCCATCATAAAGTCGACGGCCGTGAGTTCCGCGCGGCGCTGACGAGATTCGAGCTCTGCTTGGTGAAGCAAACGGTCGACGGAAGCCAGTCTCTCCGCGAACAGTTTTTTGCGCGTTGCGAGCGCGTCCGCGGTCTGCGGCAACGACGCGACTTTCGCCTCAAGAGCCTCGCGCCGTTTGGAAAGCACGCCGAGCTGAGCAAGCAAGTCCGCCGACGGCCGCGACAGCGCGCGTTCACTCGCGAGCAGCCGCTTGCGCAGGTTTGCAATGCTGTTGTCCAGCGACGTGCTGCGCTCCAAACCCGCGCGCAGGGGCTTAAACAATTCGGCGCGCCCCGGGTTATCTGCAGACAGGCGCGCTTCCAAATCCGTGAGCACTGCGGTGGTGGACTCGACGTCGGCGCGCGATTTTTGAATCGCTTTAAACACCGCGACCGCCTGCGCGACATCTTCGTTGCTGGCGGCGCGACGCGCGACGATTGGTGGCAGTGCACTGTCTACCGTCAATCCACCTGACGACATCGCCACGATATCTTCGAGCACACGGTCCCGGCTCGAGCGATCGCTCATCAACTCCTTCAACCTGAGGTCGGCCGCGCTGTGCTCATTGAGGACGTCGACGAAGATGGCGCGTGCGCGCTCAAACTCGTTGCGCTGCAGGCGCAAGTTGCCGGCCAGGATGTCGATCTCCGCCGCGCGCGCGTTGTCAGGCTCAAGTGCTTTGAGATCTTGCAGCTCAGAGAGGGCTTTTTCGTACTCGACTTTTGCGAGTTCGCGACGCTGCAGATCGGTGAGATTGTCATCCTTCTTGCCGCGCAATGCGAGTTGACCTCGACGCACGTATGTCCAAGTGACCTCGTACAACATCGTCGTGAGCAGCGCCGAGTCATATGGAATCTCTTGATAGGCGTCGATGCTCTCGACGAGTTTGTCGAGCTCGTACAGCAAACGGCCGCGCGCGAGGTGGGCCATCTCTTTGACTTGGCGGTCGGCTTTCGCGAGCGGTTTTGCGAACGCAACCTCCGTGAAGCGCGCGATCGCTTCGTCGTACTTGCCGGCACGCACGAGCACAGCGCCCATTAAGTAGCGCGAACGCAGCGCGAACGCGTCGGAAGCCGGCACTTGCGCGAGCTCTTTCATGGCAGCGTCGTCGCGTTTGGAGAAAAACAATGACTTGCCGCGCAGGTAACGCACTTGGCCCGGCACGTCGCGTTTGGCGCGCGCCAAGTACGTTTCGAAGTAGCGATCGACGAGGTCAAATCGATCTTCTGCCGCCGCGATCTCCATCAGTCGCAAGATCGATTGCTCTTGATACGAATGGTTAGGAAGCTCCAACAGCTGCGCGAAAAACGTGCGTGCCGCCTCGTAGTTTTTCACCAAGAAAAGGCTGTCGGCGAGGTAGTACAGCGCGGCCGCTCGATCACTCGAGCTCGCGGTTGCCGGCCCAGCTAGCGTCGGCTCAACGGCACCAAATAGCAGCGCGCTCGCGCGATCGTACTCTTTTTGCAGATAGTAAATCTCGCCCCACGTCTGGCGATCAGCGCGTCCGCCCTCGCTGCCAAACAGCTCCGGCACCGTGCGGTATTGTTCGTCGACGCGGCGCATTTCCGCTTCGGCGACGTCGGTGTCGCGTTCGAGGTCAGCAAGCTGGGCTGAGGCCTCGCCATACGCCGGCGAGGTCATCGCACTTGCGGCACCAACGACGACGAACAACAAAGGGCGCAGACGCGCGCGGAGCTTCACGGCTTCGCCTCATCCTGCTTTTTGGCGGTAT
>JAYTVG010001029.1:0-10430 GCA_043744135.1 Deltaproteobacteria bacterium
CGTGCGATCACCTCACGCAACTTGGTGGTGACGAGGTCGAGCGCCACGTTGTTGTCGCCGCCTTCGGGGATCAAGATGTCCGCCCAGCGCTTGGAGGGCTCGACGAACGCGAGGTGCATCGGGCGCACCGTGCGGTAGTACTGGTCGCGGATGGACGAAAACGTGCGCCCGCGCTGCTCGATGTCGCGCCGTACGCGTCGCATGACGCGAATGTCCGCGTCGGTGTCGACGAAAATCTTGGCGTTCATCTCATCGCGCAGCGCCGCCTCCACAAACACCAAGATCCCCTCAACGATGAGCACGGGCTTGGGCGACACGGTCACGCGTTCTTCCCTGCGGCTGTGGGTGACGAAGTCGTACTGCGGCACCTGCACCGCGTGGCCGGCCTTAAGCGCGCGCACGTGCGCGATCAGCAGCGACGTCTCTAAGCTGTCAGGGTGGTCGAAGTTGAGCTGCGCGCGCACCTCGGGCGGCAGGTCGGGGCGGTCTTGATAATACCAATCGTGCTCGAGCGTGGCGACGTGCTCGCGCGGCAAATCGTCGGCAATCTTGCGCGCGATCGTGGTCTTGCCTGAACCGGTGCCGCCCGCGATGCCAATGACGAAAGTCATGCGGCCCGCGTAACACCCGCGCTGAACTTGGTCGAACGATCAATGCAGCTGCACGCAAACCCCGCGCGCTGAGGTCAGTACGCCATTGCCGCTGGCTCGCCCGCCGCCACCGCGTCTGCCCGCAAGCCAAACGTCAGCTGCACGCCCGGCCAAAACGCGTCGGCCGCCACCGCGCCGAGGTACGCCAACGCCGGCGCCGGTAAACCCACAGCCAGGGCACCGACGCTCAACACCAGCACTGGCACCGCGAGCCCAAAGCCGAACATGCCCACGCCCACTGCTGCGATGCCCAGGGCCGTCGCCGTGGTCGCGCACGCGATGCCTGGGCTTGCGCCCACAAACGCCACCAACGCGTCGCGGTTTTCGTGCTGCACGCCCCACATCACGCCGGCAGCGGCGCACGCCGAGCCCACGCACGGTGCCGCCAACAGCGCGAGCAAGATGCCACCGGCGCTGCCCACCGCCGCCAGCGCCGGCTTGACGCCCGTCCACTCGCCCGCGGCCGCGCGGTTGTACAACAGCGCCATGAAGCCGCCGTTTGCGCCGATGATGGCGAGCGGGACGCCCACCCCAACACCGAGCCCGATGGCACCTTGGCGCACGGCAGACCAGCCGTCGGTGACGTCGTCAGCGCCGTCGGGGGCGGTGCCGTCGGGGACAGCGCCGTCGGGGACAGCAGCGGCGGCCCCCCCCCACATCACCATGAGCGCACACAGCGTCGACAGTTGCCCCATGCGCACTCGACACGTCAAGGCGCCCGCGTGCAAACGCAATGGATCCGCGGGCCGGCGCAGCGATCGCGCGAACAATGCGCCCGACGGGGCATGACAGTGCCCGCTGCTGCTGTCGTCGAGCTTCGCAATCAGGGGGCGTTTTTGGTGGCGTCTTTGGCGAGCGGCCCTGTGAACGTGATGCACTTGGTCTTCATCGGGTCACACGGCCACACCACGCCTTCGCCGCGCACCCACCGCAAGCTGAGGGGCGTGCCCGCGCGCACGCCCAAATGTCCGAGCTGCTTCCACAAATGCGCGCACCACGACACGCCCTTGTCGTCGACGGTGACGAAAGCGCGGATGGCGCCGCCGTTAAACAAATCACCTTGCGCGCCGGTGATGGCGAGCTCAAGGGTGCTGTTGGCAAACGCTTTGTCGACGTGGATCTGCAAGCATGTGTTGGCCAAGTCGGTGGCGTCGTAGTGCTCCTCGGGGCTGTCGACGAGCGCCACGCTGACGCATGGGATCGTGACGCCCGCGGCGGTCTGACACGGCACGCCGCTTGGACCGCGGGTGCGCAGCGCGGGCCTACTTGCGGGGGGCAGCAGCCGCAGCTGCGCGCGCCGAAACGACACGATGCTGTGGGTGCGCATCATGACGTCGTTGCCGAGCAAACCAAGCGCGCCGCTCATCTTGCTATCAAGTGCAGAGCCTATCGCCATCACCCGACCGACATCGGTGCGCTCGGGCCCTAACCGCAAGGGCTGTAAGACGAAACGCCCGCGGTTTTCCTGTTCACCGCCGACTGCCAGCGTGATGGCCTCAAAGGTGGTGTCGGCCGCGATGCCGCCATTGATGCCCGCGATCAGCGGCACCGACGTGTTCCATGCCCCGGTGTCGACGACGAGTCGGAACGGCACAGCACCGCGACTACCGGCCGTCTCTGCCACTGCGAGCAGTTGTCGCTCGCCGCCTAGCAGTGTCACCACGCGATCGGTGTTGGACGTGGGGGCGGTGCCGGCGTCAAACAACCCCACCAACCCTTCGTCTGCGGCGATGTACAAGTCGACGTCTTGAAGCAGGTCCGCGCCGATCAAAAACAGCTCGGGTTGGTCGCCGAGCACCAGCGCGTCGACGTCTTGCCAATGGTGCCTGCCGACGGCCACGTGCCGCAGCGTGACCCGCTCCCCGAGCAACGGATTGCCGTGCGCATCGAGCCCGCGCACGGGGCGTTTGGGAACCAGGCCGTCGCCGATCAAGCCCAACTGCTCAGCCATGGGGTACGACAGCGTCGTGTTGGAGGCGCCAGTGTCGAGCGTCGCGCGCGCTGACAGCGCGGTTGCAGGATCAAATGCGCCCGCGCCGCCGATTTGCACTTTGACGGTGAGCGACATGTCGAGCAGCGGCGCGTCAATCGCGAGCCAGGCGGCTTGCGGGTACACCGTCGGCAGGTCTGACACGTCGCTGCCCCGCGCAGACACGCGCGGCTCACCCGCGGTCGAGCCGCGCGTGGCGCTTGCGCTCGTGATTTGGCCTTGCAGTGCCGCGCACGCAGACAGGCCCACCACCCCCAACAACACGCGCCGCAACATACGGGTACAGTGGCCCAACTCGGCGCTTGGATGCTAGCGGTCGGGGTGCGCGACACAGTGCGCAAAACCGCACGCATCCAAGCGCGGACGGCGACAGCGATGCGCGTGCACAAAAAAACGCGCCGGCGGACCGTGGCCCACCAGCGCGTTTGAAGCACTAAAACGGTCTAGCGCTTGGAGAACTGGAACCGTTTGCGGGCGCCGGGACGTCCGTATTTTTTGCGCTCGACCTTGCGGGCATCGCGCGTCAGCAGTCCGGCTTTTTTGAGGGCTGGCCGCAGTGCCTCGTTGGCCAAGAGCAGCGCACGCGCCAGACCGTGGCGCACGGCGCCGGCTTGACCCGACAAGCCGCCACCGCGGACGGTGGCCATGATGTCGAACTGTCCTTTGGTCTCAGAGGCTTCAAAGGGTTGCTGCAAGATCATGCGCAACACTTCACGCTTGAAGTACTGCTCAAAAGCCAGGCCGTTGATGACCACGGCGCCGGTACCAGACTTGATCCAAACGCGCGCGCTCGCTTCTTTGCGGCGGCCGGTGGCGTAAAAACGATTTGCCATAGAAATTCCTCGAGATCTTAAAAGTGAAAAAGCGGGTGGAAAACTAAGCCTCGACCGCCAGCGGCGTGGGCTTTTGCGCGGCGTGCGGATGCTGCGTGCCGGCGTAGACTTTGAGTTTTTTGAGTTGCTTGCGACCGAGCTTGGTCTTCGGCAGCATGCCTTGCACCGCGAACTCGATCATGCGCTCTGGGTGGGTGGCGCGCATCACCTTGGCGGTGGTGGCTTTTTCGCCGCCGTAATAGCCCGTGTAGCGCCAGTAGATTTTGGCGTCTTCCTTGTTGCCGGTCAAAACCACCTTGTCGGCGTTGATGATGACGACAAAATCGCCGGTGTCCGCGTTGGGGGAAAACGTCGGCTTGCTCTTGCCGCGCAGCACGTTTGCGACTTGCGAGGCGAGACGTCCCAGCACCTTGCCGCTCGCGTCGACGATCTGCCATGAAACGGGAGCGGGGTGGGTGGCGAATTCCGCCTTGCCCTTGTCTTGTGCGTAACTGATGGTTTTCATCGCAAATCCTAGTGCACCATCGCGGTGCGTGCGGAGGGGACGTTGCTGGGCTGGCGAAACCAGCACCTTCAACCTCCCCCGCGGGGTTGTCCGGATCGCAAAAGCACGATCCCCTGCGGGTCATCCCTTGCTAGCGCCGAGCTGTCAACGCGACAGAGTGGTTTCAAACCACATACCTTCACGTGCAGCCCGCTCGTCGCCGAGTGCGCACGTGCGCGTCAGGGTGCCCGTGCGGTGGGAATTCCTTTGTTCACCTCCCAAGGTCGGTGAATTCATCGACCCTGGGGCGTGAACGGATTTCGGTGCAGACTCCTAGGGTCGCGGTGCGGACGACGCGACGGCTGCTGACTCGGCAAGCGCGTGTAGCGTGGTGGCAAACGGCGGGATCTTCAAATGGCCCTCGGCCTTCATGACCGCGGTGACGGCGTGCTGCGCGCCAATCTGCACCATTTCAAGCGGCGTGAGCTTGCCGCGCGCCACGAGCGCCACCGACAAGCTACGCAGCAAGCCGGCATGGCGCGCCAACAACTCGCGTGTTTCTGACACCAACCGCGCCATCATCTTTTCAACGTCGAGGTCGGTGACGGACTTGTCCATCAGGTGCGCGCCCTCCAGCGTGTACGTGCACTGAAACTCGCTGTCGAAGCCGTACAAGCGCACGTAGTCAAGCGCGATGCGGGTGGCCTCGACACGGTCCGAGCCCCGACCGATGCTTGGGTGTTGCTCGCCGAAGATCGCCTCTTCTGCCAGGCCCCCGGCGAGGTAGATCTTGATGCGGTGGATCATCGATTCGCGGGTCTCGTAGACCATGTGCGGGAAGGTAAAGCCGCTCGCGTAGCTACCCGCGACTTTGCTCAACAACTGCAGCGGCACAAGGCCGGTGAGCACCATATACGCGACGGCGTGGCCGCTTTCGTGCACGCTGATGCTGGCGACGTTGTCTTCGTGGCTGGACTCACGAATCTTATCCAGGCGCCCGACGTACGGCACCGCGCGCACGGTGTCGTCGACGCTGCTGACGATGCATTTTGCGTCTTCATCGTAGCGCATGGCGATGCGGGTGGCGTCGGACAGCAGCGCAGAAAACAACAGCGCAGCAAGTTGGTTTTCGTAGATGTCACCAAGCGTGGAGTAGACCGGCCGCACGCCTTGGGTGGGAAAGACACCGTTGCGGTACACCAAGCGCTCGATCGAGGCGTCCACGCTCAGCGTGATGCCGAAGCGCGCGCGCACATCGGTGATGGAGCGCTCGATCTCGCGGTGGATGAGCAGTGCGAAGTGCACGCGTTTGAGGCTGGGGTAGATCAAGTGCACGTTGCCAAAGCGCGCGACCTGCTCTGGGCGGAACTTTTTCGTCAGCGCATTTTTGATGTCGACGTCGGTGATTTTGGTGGTGAAGGCGTGAAAGATATCGGCGTCGACGTCGGTCTCGCTGGTCTGTGTCGCCATCGAATACGCGCTATCCAAGTTGCCGCCGATGATGATCAAGGTGCGTGAGTGATTCACCGGCGCATGCACGCGCTTGGTCTTTTTTTCCTCCATCAACATACCGATGAGCTCTTGCTCGGTGAGCGCGTCGGGCAGCATGCCGTCGCGGTTGAGCATCTTGCCGATTTCTTGCTTGGACCAAAAGTTGACCAGCGGGTTGTCATCGACGTTTTCTTCACCACGCTGTTTTCTGCGCTTCACGTCCGCTTGCGAACTCAACAACGCAGAGATGTGCTGGTCCAAGTCATCGCGTTCCTTTTTTGCCAAGCGTCCGTCGCTGAGCAGCTCCCAAAAATCGACGAACTTCGACTGCGGCAGCGGCTTTCCTTCATCGTCAATGGTGTTGAAGCGCTGGATTTCGTCGAACAACACGATGGCGGGTTTGCCGTCGCTGAGCTTATTGCGCGTGAGGATCGACGTCACCGACGTGTGGTACGAGGTCCCGTCGGTGTTGCTGAGCTCGATTTCACAGTAGCGGTCAGAAAAATCCAACAGCGACACCAAGCGCCGCACGAGATCCGTCTTGCCAACCCCGGTCATCCCCCACAAGTTGACGACGAGCGGACGCGTCAACAGATCGGGCATGATGTACCAGATGCGAATGTAATCCACGAGCGCGTCGATGGTGGCGTCAATGCCGACAAAGTGCGCCTTGAGCTCCACCGCCGCCCGATCGAGGGTGGCTTGCTTGGTGCGAATCATGTCTTTGTCGATCATCGTGCGCGCTAACATCGCAGCTGAGACCTGGCTATCGAAACGTCACGCAAAATGCGCTACGAGCGCTCATGACCTCACCGATCCCCACCGACGACGATGGCCCACTGCCCAAAAGTTACGACGCCACCGCCGCAGAGGCGCGCTGGTATGCGTTGTGGGAGGACGCCGGCATCTTCAAGGCCGACGCCGCGGCTGTTGCGGGCGGCAAAAAGCCCTACGTGATCATGATGCCGCCACCCAACGTCACCGGTACCTTGCACATGGGCCACGCGTTGTTTGTCACGTTGCAAGACATCCTCGCGCGCATGCACCGCATGCAGGGCGACGAGACGCTGTGGCTGCCAGGTGTCGACCACGCGGGCATCGCGACGCAAACGGTGGTGGAGCGCGAGCTCAAGCGCCACGAAAACAAGTCGCGCCACGACGTCGGGCGCGAGAATTTTCTAGCGCGTGTGTGGGCGTGGAAGGACAAAAGCGGCTCCCGCATCGTCGAGCAACTCAAGGCGCTGGGTGCCTCCGCAGATTGGTCGCGCGAGCGCTTCACGATGGACGAGACCTGCAACCGCGCCGTCAAAGAGGCGTTCGTGCGGATGTACAGCGACGGGCTCATCTACCGCGGTGAGCGCTTGGTGAACTGGGATCCCATCACGCTCACAGGCTTGTCCGACGAGGAGGTGGAGCACGAAGAAAAAGACGGTGAGCTGTGGCGCTTCGCGTACAAACTCAAAAGTGGCGCCGTCGGTGCAAAGACCTTCACGTCGCCGCACGACGCCGAAAAGCTCGCGACCGTCATGCTGCCGGCGGACGATGCGGAAGAAATCGTCGTCGCCACCACGCGACCCGAGACCATGCTTGGCGACGTGGCCGTGGCGGTCCACCCCGACGATGCGCGCTACACCGCGTGGCACGGCAAAGAGTTGGCGCACCCGTTTTTTCCCGAGCGCAAGGTGGTCGTCATCGCGGACGCGATGGTCGATCGCGCGTTTGGCACCGGCGCCGTCAAGCTTACGCCGGCGCACGACGCCGCGGACTTCGACACCGGCCAGCGCCACAACCTGCCCGCCATCAACATCTTCACGCTCGATGCGAAAGTGAACGACAACGGCGGCATCTTTGAGGGGCTCGATCGTTTCGTGGCGCGCAAGCAAGTGAAGGCGGCGCTTGAGGCCATCGGGCTGTTTCGCGGCGTCGAGTCGATCAAGCACAACGTCACGGTGTCGCAGCGCAGCGGTGCGGTGATTGAGCCGCTGTTGTCGCGGCAATACTTCGTGCGCACAAAGACGCTCGCAACGATGGCACTTGACGTCGTCAAAAATGGTGAGCTCAAGATTGTTCCTGAGTGGTGGACCAAGACCTGGGACCACTTCATGCTCAACAACCGCGACTGGAACATCTCGCGGCAGCTGTGGTGGGGGCATCGCATCCCGATGTTTTACGACCTCACCAAGCTCGACGAGGCCATCGAGGCCGACGCCAACGCGAAGGGCAGGGATACCGCTGCGGTGAAGGCGCAGGCTGACGGCGTGCGCGGCAAGGACTTGCTCAAGGTGGCGCTCGCGACGCTTGACGACAAATACGTCGAGAAATTCTCGATCGCGTCCACTGTCGATCTCGCGACGCAAGATGCTCAACGTTACGTGCAAGACGACGACGTGCTCGACACCTGGTTTTCGTCGGGGTTGTGGCCGTTTTCCACGTTGGGCTGGCCCGACAAAACCGCCGACCTCGCGGCGTTTTACCCCGGCGCGGTGCTTGAGACCGGCAGCGACATCCTATTTTTCTGGGTGGCGCGCATGGTGTGGATGGGCTGCTACTTCATGAAGCGCGTGCCGTTTAGCGAGGTGTTTTTGCACGCGATGGTGCGCGACGGCCAAGGCAAAAAGATGTCGAAGTCACAAGGCAACGCCTTAGACCCCCTCGACGTCATGGCCGGTATCGCGCTGGAAGCACTGCTCGAAAAAACCAAGAGCTACCCGGTGCCTGAAAAAAAGCTACCGGGTGTGCTCAAGGCGCTGCAGAAGGAATTCCCGGAGGGCATTCCCGCCGCCGGTGCCGACGGTTTGCGCTTCACGTTGGCGGCGCTGTCGTCGCAAGGGCGCGACGTCAAGCTGTCGATTCCGCGTGCTGCTGGTTACAAGGCCTTCTTAAACAAAATCTACAACGCCGCGCGCTTCGCCCTCATGAAGCTTGGACCCGCACCCATCCCAGCGTTTCACGAGGTGAAAGCGGACCTGACGTTGGCCGATCGCTGGATCGTGTCGCGCTTGCAACGCGCGGCGCACAAAGTGACCGACCACATCAACAACTACCGCTTCGACGAGGCCACAAACGCGCACTACCAATTTTTTTGGACGGAGCTGTGCGATGTGTACATCGAGGCCAGCAAGCTCGCCATCGACCGCCCGTCGACGCGGGCGACGCTCGTGCACGTGCTCGATGCGTCGTTGCGCTTGTTGCATCCGATGTGCCCCTTTTTGTCTGAGGAGATTTGGCAGCAGCTGCCCGGGCGCTTTGCGCGTTGGCCGTTGGTGAAGTTCTGCGCCGTGGCACCCTGGCCCACCAGCGAGGCCGCTTGGATCGACGAGGCCGCGGAAAAAGACATGGCGGTGGTGTCGTCCGCGGTGACGATGGCGCGCAACGTGCGTCAAGAGTCGGGCCTTGGGCCACGCGCGCCCGTCCACGTCGACCTCGTCAGCGACGATCCGCACACGCGAGCGGCGCTGGCAACGCACGGCGAGCTCATCAAACACCTCGCGGTATTGTCGGGCATGAAAGCGCACGCGCGCGCGGGGTATGCGGCGCCGACGTTGTCGGGCATGCAATCCAGCGGCAGCCTCGAAGTCGTGGTGCACTTGGAGGGACTCATCGACATCGAAAAGGAACGCGCGCGCTTGTTTCGCGAGATCGACAAGGCCAACAAAGACAAAGAGGGCATCGAGAGGCGTTTTGAAAGCGCCGACTTCGTCGCCAAAGCGCCCCCTGAGGTGGTGGCCGAGGGGCGCGCAAACATCGCCGCGCTGGGCGACAAGATCGAACGCTTGCGTGCGGCGCGCGCGCGCTTGGTGTAGCGGTGCCAGTGCAGACGCAACTGTGTGCGCTTGGTGCCGTTCGTGTCAGCCAACACGGCGACGCGCTCACGTGCATTGAGCTGCTCGACGCCGACGACAACGCCCGCGACGACACGCTGTTGTTGGGGCACGCGCACGCGCAGCTGCGACGCTATTTCGCGCGCGAGCTGCAGGCGTTTGACTTGCCGCTGGCAACGTGCGGCACCCCCTTTCAGCAGCGGGTGTGGCAAGCGCTGCGCGTCATCCCGTACGGCGTCACCCGCACCTACCAAGAAGTCGCGACGCAGTTGCAGTCCAAAGCGCGGCCTGTCGGTGGCGCCAACGGCAAGAACCCGTGGGCAATCGTCGTACCGTGCCACCGCGTCGTCGGCAGCGTGGGGTTGGTCGGCTACGCGGGCGGTTTGTGGCGCAAGCAGTGGCTGCTCAAACACGAAGGCGCGCTGCTCACCTGACGCGACGGTGTGGCCGGGCCATCAACGTGCGGCGCGAGCAGCCGCGGCCGTGGCTCGCGACGACACGGCCCATCTGGCGGGTGAGCCCTTTACGGAGGTCGCGCAAGCGAGCATCGCTGCGCCATGATCGCCGCCTTTCTCCTCGCGATCGCACTGGCGTCGCCCATGCATAAAGATCTCCCGTTGCAGCGCATCCATGAAGACCCACCGCTTGAGGGCACCGCGCCGACGGCGCTGACGCTGTCACCAAACGGCAAGGTCCTGGCGTTTTTGAAGCCCAGCGCCCACGACAGCGAGGTGCTCGACTTGTGGGGGGTGCGCCTGCCGGATGGCAAACCAGAGTTGCTCGTCGCCACGCAGCAGCTGTTGGCGGGGGCCGCGCAAAAACTGACGGAGCAAGAAAAGATGGCGCTGGAGCGCAAGCGCATCTCCAAGCGCGGCATCACCAGCTATTTGTGGTGCGGTGAGGCGGGTGATGCGTTGTTGTTTGGGCTGTCGGGCGATCTGTATTTTGCGCAGCTCAGCGCGGGCGCCGCCCCCCTCGTCACGAAGCTCACGCACGACGACGGCACGCCAGAGATGTCGCCGCAGTGCAGCAAGCGCGGCGACCAGGTGGTGTTCACCAAAGCCGGCAACGTCGTGGTGCTCGACGTCAAAACGGCGCGCACCAAGGAGCTCACCAGCGGTGCGTCGACCGTGCGCACGTTTGGGCTCGCGGAGTTTATCG
>JAYTVG010001030.1:0-3053 GCA_043744135.1 Deltaproteobacteria bacterium
TCGTTGAGCCGCGCGAGCTCACAAAAGCCCTCACCACACCCAAGCGCCGAAACGCCGTGTTGACGCTCAACCTCAAAGACGCGTCCGGCAAGTCGGCAGGTAGCCGCCTCGTCGTCGTGAAAGACCTGCAACTCAACCCCGTCAAGCGCACGCCAACCCACCTGGACTTTTTGGAAGTGGACATTAACCGCGCCATCAAATTCAAGGTGCCGCTCGAAGTCACCGGCAAGTCGAAGGCGGTCGCTGATGGTGGCAAAAGCACCCTGGTCGTGCGCACCGTCAACGTCATGGCCAAGCCGTACGACGTGCCCGTGAGCATCACGTTCGACGTCACCGATCAAGGCTTCGGCGTCGTGCGCGCAAAGCAGCTCACGGTGCCGGCGGGCCTGCAGCTGCTCGACCCCGCGGAAATGCCGATCATCTCGGTGCGTGTGCCGCGCCAAGAGAAGGAAGCCGAGGTCGCAGCGACGCCAGCCGACGGTGCTGCCGCCGCTCCCGCTGCCGATGGCAAAGCTGCCGACGGCAAAGCAGCCCCCGCCGCCGACGCAAAAGCGGCACCCGCAGGCGACAAGAAGAAGTAGCGCGCGGCTACAGCGTGCACGACACGGCCGGCCCATGGGTCGGCCGTTTTTTTTTCGTGGGTGGGTGCGGCTGCGGTTGGAGCGGTGCCGTCAACGTGACATGCGCGTGCGATGTGGCTGATCGTTGGCTTAGGAAATCCAGGGCCCGACTACGAAAAGACCCGACACAACGTGGGCTTCATGGTCATCGACGCGCTCGCGGCCCGCCAGCGCGACGTTAAGTTTCAAAACAAGTTCAAGGGGGACCTCGCACAGCTCAGCATCGGGGGCGACAGCGTGTTGCTGCTCAAGCCGCTGACGTTTATGAACCTATCGGGCCAATCCGTGCAGGCCGCGATGGCGTTTTTTAAGGTGGCGCTCGATCACATCGTCGTGGTGCACGACGATCTCGACCTACAGCTCGGTCAGATCAAGCTCAAGTCCGGTGGCTCAGCAGCTGGGCACAACGGGCTCAAGAGCATCGACGCGCACATCGGCCCCAACTACCTGCGCGTGCGTGCGGGCATCGGCCACCCGCGACCTGCGGGCGCACCCAAAGAGGGGTCGCGCGTCGTCACCCACGTGCTCGGTGCGTTTAAGGGGGCCGACGCAACCGAGGCCGCGCGTGTGGTCGCCGCCTGCGCCGATGCGTGCGAGATGTTGTTGGTGCAACCGCTCGACAAGGTGCAGATGAAATTTCATCGACCTTCGGAAATGAACAAGTGAACTCATCGACCTTGGGAGATGAACAATTCAATTCATCGACCTTGGGAGATGAACAAATCAAATTCATCGACCTTGGGAGATGAACAATCAAATTCATCGACCTTGGGAGATGAACAATCAAAATTCATCGACCTTGGGAGGTGAACAAGAGGAATTCCACGGCGCCCGCGCCCGGCAGACGGCGCGTGAATTTGCCAACTACTCGCGCGATGTCTCCGGTAACGTTTGCCCGAGCAAGCGCACTGCAAGCGACGCGTTTGGGTCATCTTCGTCGACGGGCTTGTAGGCCTGCCAGCCGCAGTAGATGCAGCTGAAGTACTCGTCGCCTGAGTAGCTGCGCGCCAACACCACGCCCAGCGAGTGGCATTTCGGGCACTCCCCGCGCGACTTGCCGCGTTTGCGTGGCCCGCCCGCGACCGGCTCAGCACCGCCCACAGTCGGGGCGCGCGTCGGTCGCGCCACCACTTCAGCGGTGGGCGCAAATGGCGTCACGCGTAGGGGCTTGGCTTCAGCACGCGCAGGAGCACGCGGTGAGTCGCCGTCATCGTCATCGTCGTCGCTGGCGGTGGCGCGACCGGCTTTGCTGCGGGCTGCTCCCGTGGCCGCAGGTGCCGCCCCCTTCATCTGCATGCGAAATTCATCGATCGTCGTGCCGATTTTTTGGTGCAGGTCGCTGAGCCCCTGCTGCCACATCGCGATGATGCGCGAACCGAGCGCGTCTCTTGCGGTCGCCCCAGGCGGAATCTCGATGCCGGGTTTGGTCTGCACACGGTAGCGCGACATGATCTTTTTCATGTCGCCGTTTGCGGCGTGAAACGCGGGTCCGTTGCCCACAGGTGCTGCACCCGCAGACACCAGCGCGATGACCTCTTCATAAAGCTTTTCTCGCGCCGTCACCGCCATCAAACACCTCGACGCAAGAATTCACCGATGTTGGGACGTGACCAAAGTAATTCACTGACCTTGGGAGGTGAACGAAGACCTTTGGTTTCGCACAGGTCCGCGAGAAGCGAAACAGCTGTTCGTCAAGTGTCTCTGAGCGGCACGCCTTTGGTGGGCGTTGTCCCACTCGACGCGCTCACACAGCGGTCGCCACGCGTCTGCGGCTCGGATCTTCACGCTCCAACAGCGCACGGAGGCGCTGCGCCAACACGCCAAAAAACGCATGCATCAAGCTCGGGCGATCGGTCAGGAGGTCCATGAACACGTCGCGCTCGATGACCAGCAGCGACGCTTTGCGTTGGCTACCGATCCGCGCTGTGACCGGCCGCGGGCCGCGATCAAGAAAGCTCACTTGCCCCGCGCTCTCACCGCTGCGCAGCGTCATGACGTGGCGGTTGGCGCGCGTCAAAAGCACCTCCCCTTCAACGATGATGTACATCTGCGTCGAGGTGTCGCCCTCGTGGTACAGCACGTGGTTGGCGTCGACGGTGAACTCGCGCGCGATCTGTGCGATGGCCGCGAGATCGTCCGCGGAGAGACCTTCAAACAAGTCGACGTGTTCGAGCACAAACAGGCGCTCCACCAATGCTTTGTCCATGTCGTCCCCTTCAAGTTCGTTGGCGGAAAGGCCAACCGCGCGCGGCGCACTGCTGACGCCACGGTTTAACAGCACGACGCTGCGTTGCGCGATGGCGCGGATGATCGGGTCCTTGCTCGCGCACAACCCAGCGCTGCGTTGTTCACAATCATTGAGCGTGCGCGCGGTGGTGTTGCGCTCAAGCAGCGACAGGAAGTCGGTGCGCAGTGCGTCACCTTGCAGCGTGG
>JAYTVG010001031.1:0-10340 GCA_043744135.1 Deltaproteobacteria bacterium
CGGTCGGTGAATTCACCGACTGTGGGAGGTGAACCATCAAATTTGATGGGCCTCGGTGTTTTTGAGCCGCAAAATCGCCGTTGCCAAACAGCTCACGACGTCACGCCTCATGGGGCCGTTGCACGATACGTCGGGACGTTGCGATAGGCGCCAAAGCCGGGCCATCCCAGGCCGCCGGTGTACAGCCACCACACACTTGCGACCACCGCCACGATCACGCAACCGATCTGCGCGCGGCGCCGCCTTTGACCGGCCAACAACCAACCGGGAATCGCCAACGCCAGCGACAACATGCCAAGCATCACCATCACGAGCGGCAACAATGCCGCCACACGCGCGCGCAACGTGCGCGGCAGTGAGGCGCGTGTGAGCACGCCAGCTTCGGCGAGCGCCGCGTACGCGCTTTGCGCCGTCAACGCCGGGGCGGCAGCGCTCGCGACGTGCAAAATCGGCGGGCGTGCCAGCGAAAACAACCGCGGCGTGTGGCCCGCGGGGACGTCGCTTGGCAGCGCCACCACCACGTCGGTACCGTCGTTGTCCGCGTACACCACGACGCCTGCGACGTCGGGCACCGGCGCCAAGAACGAAAACAACGCGCCCATCGCGACCGCCAAAATGCCAAACGTCAAGGTGGCGCCGTGCAGCCACTGGGCGGATTCGATCGCTGCTGGCGCACGCTGCCCCGTGCGGGTGGCCGGTCGCGGCACCGACGCTGCGGGTCCGTTTGCTGCGGGCACGGCGACGGTGCGCGCCGGCATCTCAAGCGGCGGATGCGCGTTAAACCCCGTCACCGCCATGATCTGGGCGATGGTGTGGGCGTCGGCCGACGGCTCGCTCGCCATCGTGCGCGCCCGCGGCACCGTCACGTGGGTGACGGGTGCCGCCGCAAAGCGGTCCTCGTCGGTGACATCTTGGCGCGCGCGCTGCATGAGCTCGGCTGCACTCGACGCGGTCATCACCAGCGTCGGCGCGTCAGCTTCGAGCGGCAGTTGTGCCGCGGTGCCTTGCGAAAGCCCGATGGCCACGGGGGTGCTGCGCCGCATTTTTGAGCAGCGCGCAGCTTCGTGCACGCCGCCTTGCGCTTGCTCGGCAAAGCGCTGCGACAAAAACCCGCCGAGCGTGGCGCTCGACAACGCTTGGCCGCCGCTGATGCCGTCGAGAGCTGCGACCAGCTCGGCACCGGTGCGGATGCGGCGATGCTGATCGCGCTCAAGCAGGCGCGCGCACAGTGCGGCCACCGGCGCTGGGATGTCTGGGCGCAGCACCGTCGGGGGTGGGATCGGCTTGTTGGCTATCGCCATCAGGGTGTCTGCGGGCGATGGGTTTGAAAACAACCGCTCCGCGCACAGCGACTCCCACAACACCACGCCAAGCGACCATAAGTCCGTCGCCGGTAGTAACGTCACGTCCCCCGACGCGTGCTCTGGCGACATATAGCCAAGCTTGCCCTTCAGCACGCCGGTTGACGTGCGGATCTCGCTGTCGTCGGCCTTCGCGACGCCGAAGTCGATGACCTTGACGCGCCCGTCGTAGGTCAAAAAGATGTTGGCGGGACTGACGTCTCGGTGGATGAGCCCCAGCGGCCGGCCTTTGTCGGTGACGGTGTGCGCAAAGTGCAAGCCGCACGCAGCGGCGCGGATCAGCCCTAGCACGACGTCGATCGGCAAAAAGTGCTTCTTCTTTTTGGCAGCACCCAGCACCTGTGCCAGCGACTGCCCGGTCAAAAACTCCATCACCAAGATGGGATCGCCGGCGTCTTCGTCTAAAAAAAAACTCTCGACCAAGTTCTCGTGCAGCAGGCGCAGCGAGATGCGCGCCTCCTCACGCAGCATGCGGCATTGGTGCGGGCGGTTGTTGGCGTCTTTGATGACGCGCTTGACCACCACAAGCCCAGGCGAGATCGCAAGCGTGGTGTCGCCGGGAAATTGCGCGAGCAACACCTCGCCCATGCCCCCTTGCGCAAGCCGCCGCACGACACGGTAGCGGCCGCCTGCAAGCTGCTCAAATGTGTTCACGCCGTCGCCTTAGCCGCATGAAGGCGTACGCGCTGAGCACCCCCAACAGCGCGAGCGTCTCGACGGGCGCGCGCGCAGAGCTTTGGCATTGGCACCCCGGCGGCGCGTCTTTGCTCGGGCACGCCGTCGACGCGGTCTTGATCAAACACGCGCCATCGACGCAAGCACCAGCGGCGCCGCACACGCTGTCGTCCTCGCAGTTGGTGCGGCACACCGAACGGCCGACGGCGGGCACAAGGTCGCAGTCGTCTTTGTCGCAGTTGCCGCGCGACTGGCAGATGCTGCCGGGCGGAAACGCGCCGCTTTGCGCTTTGACGCAGCCACCTGGGGCCGCCTCATTGCCTTGGGGCGCACCCAGCACGCACGCAAAGCCGCTGCCGCACGCGTCGCCGTGGTCGGCGTCGCATTCGTTGGCGCACACACTGACGCCGTCGACGCCCGCGATACACACCAAGCCGTCGACGCACTCGCCGTCGCAGCTGCACTGCTCGCCTTTTAAAAACGGCCCGGTGCAGCGGCCGTTTGGATCGTCGGCGGGGTACAGCGCGACCACGCCTTTTTCGTCGTCGGGAAACGGCACCCGCGCGATGCCACCGTCCCAGGCGGGCGTCATCACCGATTGCTCACCACCGTTACAGTCGGTCTCTTGGCCGTTTGGGGTGCGCCCGCAGGGGTGGTCCAATCCCAAGAAGTGGCCAATCTCGTGGATGGCGATGCTGCCGACGTCGACAGCACCACCGTCGACGGACCATTCGCTGTCAAAACCGTTGAAGATGATGTCGGCGTTGCGACGCGCCTGGTTGGGGGTGGCGTCGCCAATGGTGACACCGAGCGTGCTTGGACCTAAGCCGAATTCGTTGGTCTCGTCCCAAAACAGCGTGTTGAAGTTGTCGCTGTCCGCGCTCACTTTGGTGCCGGGTGTGCCCTCTTTGAAGCGCAACGACGTGCCGATCACGCAGGTCCACGCCCGAAACGCGTCGCGCAGCGCTTGCAGATCGCGGTCATCGACGTCTTCACTGCCGCTCGGCTCCAAGTGGTACTCGACAGGTCCCGCCGACAGATCCCACGCGCCGCCTTCGATGACGCGAAACGGCTCTTCGTAAGCGACCGACGGCAACGCATACACGGCGGCCACAACAGCGCACAACACCGAAGGCTTAAAGCAGTGCATTGCTGGAACCTAAGCACATCAAGCGACGACAGCCAACCGTGCACGCGCCCTCGTACAAGACGGTGCCGATTGCGCAACGCAGCTGCAACGCCTCCACGTGCAAAATGCCCCCCGAAGCCACGCCTAGTGACGTGCTTGTGGCTAGCGCGCAGGTGACGCAGGGTGGCGCATGCCCACCGACATCGTTCGCATGAGCTTGCTGCAGTTGGTGCGCGCGCTCGACGACAAAACCGTCAGCAGCGTCGAGGCCACCACCGCGTGCCTGGCGCAGCTGCACGCGCTGCAGCCCACCGTGCACCCTGCGGCAGTGGTGTTTGCGGACGCAGCACAGCAGCAAGCGCGCGACAGCGATGCCCGCCGCGCGCGCGGCGACGTCTGGTCCGTTGTTGACGGCGTGCCGCTGTCGTTGAAGGAAAACTTGGATCTCGTCGGCACCGCATCGACGCTCGGCTTGCCGCAGCGCAGCACGCACGTCGCCAGCCACGACGCGGTGGTGGTCGATGGCCTGCGCCAGGCGGGTGCGGTGTTTGTGCACAAAAGCAACGTGTCGCAAGCGCTGCTGTTTCATGAATCGCGAAACCCGATCTACGGTGAAACCGGCAACCCCTACGACGTCACGCGCGCGCCGGGTGGCTCGTCGGGGGGCGAAGGTGCATCGATCGCGACCGGCTGCAGCATGGGCGGCATCGGCACCGACATCGGCGGCTCCATCCGCGTGCCGGCCGCTTGGTGTGGCATCGCAGGCTTAAAGCCCACCGTCGATCGCTTGAGCAACCGTGGCAGCCAAGGGGCGATCATGGGCCAAGAGGTGATCCGCGGCCAGCTCGGGCCGATGGCGAAGACCGCGCGCGACGTGGCGCTGTTGTTGATGGTGCTCGATCCGCTCAAGCACGCCGCGCGCGACCCACGGGTGCCGCCGCTGCCGTTCGCGCTCGCCGACGCAAACGTGCGCCCGCTGCGCGTGGGATTTTTCTCGCACGACGGCATCGTGACGTCGTCACCGGCGGTCGTTCGCGCGGTGGCGTGCGCGGTGCAAGCGCTCAAAGACGCCGGCTGCACGGTGGTGCCGTACACACCGGTGCGCTTCGAAGAAGCGATCTTCGCGTACATCGCGGCGCTGTCGGCGGACCGCGCGAAAACCCTGCGCACGCAGCTCGACGCCAAAGACCTCGACCCAGCGCTCAAGTTGTTGTGGACCAGCGCGCAGCTTCCCGACGCGGTGCGCGTATTGGCGGCCAAAATCATGGGCGCCAAAGGCGATCGCTTGCAGGCCAAGTTGTTGGCGAGCATCGGCGAAAAGTCCGTGCAAACGTTGTGGGCACTCACCAAAGTGGTGCGCGAGATCGCTGCCGCCGCGTTTGACAGCATGGCCAACCTCGACGTGCTCGTGTGTCCCGCCCACGCCACCCCTGCCATCCAGCAGCGTGCGTCGCGTGACTTCGCGCTCGCGGGTGCTGCGTCGATGTATTTTAACCTCGTGAATTTCCCTGCGGGCGTGGTGGCGGTGACGCACGTGCGCGCGGATGAGTGCGCGCTTACGCGTAACCGCACGCGACTTGAGACGCGCGCAGCGGCGGTCGACGTCGGTAGCGTCGGCCTGCCGGTGGGCGTGCAGGTGGTGGCGAAGCCTTGGCGCGAAGATCTCGTGTTGAGTGCGATGGCGATGGTTGAAGACGGCGTCGCATTTGCTGCACGTTGATTCTTAGGTTTGCTCGAGTGCGGTAAGCGTGTTTTGCGACTGGTGCAGCAAGGTGCCGGCCCGTGCGCCCTGCGTCTTTCTCGTTGACTCAGCTCAGCTCGGTGCTCGCCGCCACAGCGTGGTGCAGCCGCAGCTGGCGTTGCTTGCCGCCGTGCACATCGATGCAGTTGAGCAGGGTCTCT
Organism: Deltaproteobacteria bacterium; assembly: GCA_043744135.1. GTDB lineage: Bacteria > Myxococcota > UBA727 > UBA727 > VGSZ01 > JAYTVG01. The sequence continues at coordinate 5,068 of JAYTVG010001031.1, forward strand.
TTTGCGTCGCACACCACCGAGGCGATGCGCACGTGGTGTTGGCGTCGACCGCCGTTTTTGTCCTCGAGGGTGAGCGCCAACGGCGCGTCGTCCAAAAACGCCCGCTCCACCGCTGCGCGGACCTGTGCGTCGACAGGCAGGGTCGGCACGCCGACGAACGCGACGCATGCTTGCAGCCGCGAGAGCTGACGCTGGGTCGCCGCCGGCAGCGCCGCGCGCAGCTTGTCAAGCGCGGTATCAAGCGTGGCGTCAAACGGCATGGTGCGCAGCTGGCTTGCTTGTCGACCCAGCACCAACAACAACAACGCCTCACGCGCAGTGAAGCCAACGGGCGGCATGTGGTAGCTGACGTCGAGCACCACGCCGCCGCCGCGGCCGCGCTCGGCGTTGATGGGGACGTGCGCGTCGCGCAACGCGTCAAGGTCGCGCATCACCGTGCGCACGCTCACCCCCAGCGTGTCCGCGAGCGCTGCCGCGGTGGTGCCGGTGCGACGCCCGCGCAACAGTTGCGCCAATCGAAACAGCCGGTCTGCACGTGCCATGGGGGTGCGTAGCTTAAAATTTTTAATATGCCAATAACAAGACATGCGACCCGCGAGGGCTCTTTCATGCACAACAACACGCCGCAAACCCCGCCGCCCCCAAATGATGTGCGCCTTCATCGACGAACACCGAGACGAATATGGCGTCGCGCCCATCTGCAGCGTGCTGCCGATAGCCCCGTCAACGGACTACGAACACCGACGTCGACAACGTGAGCCATCACGCCGTCGTGCCCGTGAGAAGCGCGACGCAGTACTCGCTGTCGGGGTGCGCCGCGTCTACGGCGAAAGCCACGGCGGTGTGTACGGCGGAGGAAGTGTGGCGGCAGCTTCGTTGCGAAGGCATCGCTGTGGCGCGTTGCGCGGTTGAGCGGCTGATGAAAACGCAACGTTTGCGCGGCGTCGTTCGAGGTCGTGCGTTCACAGTGACGACGACAAGTCACGAACGCAGCGTACGTCCACGCGACCTCGTCGACCGAGACTTCACGGCCGACAGACCTAACCAGCTCTGGGTTGTTGACGTCACGTACGTCGCCACGTGGATGGGCGTTGTCTCCGTCGCGTTCGCCAGCGACGTCTTTTCACAAAAGATTGTCGGATGGCTCAGTGGGTGTCGCGGTAAACGCTCATCCACACAAACGCGACGCGGCCGGCCCGATCCTCATCCGCGACCGCGTCGAGGAGCGTGAAGAAGCGCGCCAGCTTCGCAAGGGCTTCCTTCAAGCCGTGCGGCTGCGCGAAGCGCACTTCGGCCCAAATGAAGGACTTCGCCGCGCTCAGATCGATGTCATCGAGCGACTCGGCTCGCTCGGTCACCGTTGTGTATCCTTCGTTGAGCCACCACGACCGCCAATCAGGTGGCTCATCGTCGCGCGAGGGGTCGGACCCGTTGGTGTGTTCATCCAAGAGCTTCCGAAATTTCGAGCCGTTCACGATCCACTCTTTGGCAGTGGCGCGGGGCGGCGCGCCTGTGAGCACCGCGCCGAACGTCATACGGACCATGAAGCCGTGCGTCGCGATCCACACCTTGTTGGCGCTTTTCACCGTCGAGGTGGTCGATGTCAAATTGGGCTTCGCACCGACGTTGGACTTTGATTTGGATTTGGATTTGGGTTTGAGTTTTGGTTTTGGTTTTGACGTGGATTTGGGTTTGGGTTTGGACGCCATGTGGGTCGCAGCCTAGCTGCGGCTCCGGCGTTCGCCACCGCCGAGTTCGCATCTGTGCCACCAAACATGCCGGCGTCGCGTCCTCCATGCGGCTGCAGCGCTTGTTGCACATCGAGCCGCTGAAAACCCGGCGCCTTGCCGTTCACCTCGTCGACATCTTTGAGCCCAACGGTCCAAGCGCCGGTTTGGCGATCGCACTCGCCATCATTTCTGCGGCGACGGGTCGGCCACTGCGCCGAGGCCTTGCCATCACCGATGAGTTATCGCTGCAGGGAAACGTCGGAGAGGTCGGCGCCATCCCTGACAAGCTCCAAGCTGCCGCGGCGCACGGCCGCAAGGTCGTGATTCTTCCTGCCGCAAACGCCGAAGACATCGCGCGGTCCGGCGAGGCGGTGCGCAACCAACTGGACTTGAAACCCGTCCACACCTTGCCCGATGCGCTCGCCATCGCGCTGATTTGACCATCTCCTCAGGCCGCGCTGCGCTTGTGGTCCTGCCTGCATGTCGGCCACACTGACCCAGGCGGTGTCGTTAAAACGGGAGGTGCGATGGGATTTTTCTCCGCTTGGCTTGCGCGTGGTCCATCAACGGCGCTGTCGCGTTACACGGGTTGGAACGGTGTGTTTTACGTGGCCTTTGGACTGACGTTGTTGCTGTGGCCGGGGGCGGCGCAGACGTTGTTCATGGCGCACCCGTACCAGGCGGGCGAAGCGGGGCTGGCGCGGGCGTTGGGCTTTACGGTGGCGGTCATTGGCTACTTCTACGTGTTTGGTGCGCGCACTGGCGCCACGTCATTTGGCTTGGCAACTGTGGTCGATCGTGCGCTGGTGCCGCTGGTGATGATTCCGTTGGCGTTGACGGGTGCAGTGGATGCGCACCTAGCACTGCCGCTGGGGATTTTGGATCCGCTGTTGGGGTTGGGGGCGTTGTTGATTTGGCGTCGCAGCAAGAGCTAACGGCCGCTATCAAACGCCGCCATCAAACAGGCGACGACGCAGTATTGCGCTTCCCCGCCGATGTGCGCGTCCGCGCGTGACGCGGATGCCGGATGCGGCCACCGTGCGCGCCAATCGAAACAGCCGGTCTGCACGTGCCATGGGGTGCGTGTTTTATATTTTTAATATGACAATAACACGACATGTGACCCGCTAGGGTTCTTTCATGCACAACAACACGCCGCCAAACCCCGCCGCCCCCTTAACCTTGTGTGAACTGACCGACGCCCGCGACAGCGCTGGTGTGCTGTCGTTTTCGCCGTTTTGTATGAAGGTCCACCGCGCGTTACAGATCGCTGGCTTGCCGTACGCACGTCGTCACGCACACCGACCCGACGCGCACAAAAAGTTAAATGCGCGCCACCAAGTGCCGGTGTTGTTGGTGGGGGAGCAGCCCGTCGCCGACTCCACCGCGATCTTAAGCACCATCGTTGCTTTGCGCCCCGCGGCGCTCGTGCACGACGACGCCGCTTGGCTGCTCGAGGAATTCGCCGACACCTCGCTCAACGGTTTTTTGGTCGCGGCGCGCTGGGCTGACGACGGTAACTGGTCGCGCACGCGTGCGGCGTATTTCAGCGCCATGCCGGCACCTGTGCGCGCGGTGGTGCCGCGGGTGTTGCGGCGCAAGGTCATGGCGTCGTTGATGGCGCGCGATGTCTGGCGTGGTGGGGCGGCCGCGTGCTGGCAGCGGCTACAGCGGGTGCTCGATCATCTCGACGCGCGCGCGCCGGTCGCGGGCTTTTGGCACGGCGCGCGGCCCGGCGTCGGCGACGTCGCTGTCTACGGACAGCTGTGGAGCTTGTGCACGCCGCTGACGCCGGACCAAGCCGCGATGGTGGCGGCGCGGACGCGCCTGCACGCGTATTTGACGCGCGTCCATCACGCCCCCGCGCTCGCTTAGATGGCCTCGCTCGAGCTCCTTCATCTCGCTCTCGCCCACGACGTGCTCGTCGGCGTCGAGCCCCGCCTTCATCCTGCATGCGCTTCCATCGAAAGAGGGCTCGGCGAGATGCGGTAGCGCCGCGCCGTCGACGAAATGCTGGCACCGGCCTGGGCGGCCTCGGTGGTGAACCGGCGGCGGCCGGTCTTGGCCTCTTCAAACCGCTCAACAATCGGCGTCTTTGTGTCCGTCAGATGCCCGTCCTATGTCTTGGGGGACTTGACCAATCTGACCCCGCGCATCGCAGGGTGCACCCTGCCCTCATGCTCTCTCTCTCTCTGAGACTGAAGCAGGTGAGGAGCGTTGCGCGACATCGATCTCAGCGTGGGCGACTTGCTTTCCGTTTCACGCGCGAGTTCTGGAGAGACCAACAGCCTCATTGGCACCTTTGACCTGGGACTCCGTCACAACCGCCAACCGTATGCGTGCGGTTTTTACGCACCATCGAATCTGAGGATTTATGCGCAACTTAATCTGGGTAGCTTTGACACTCACGCTCGTTGCTTGCGACGACAACGGCCTGCCCCCATTTGATCAATGCACCACCCCCAACGAGGCCCCTGCCGACCGGCCGTGCGTGGCGCAGCCGTGCGTGGAGCCCGTTTTCTCGTGGCCGCTTGAGCGCCCCCGTTTTGACGCCAACCATTGCCCGGCACTCAGCACGGACGACGCCGGACGCGTTACCGCCATGCAATGCGAGGAGACAAACGCGGTCACGGTCAACTACGACAACGACGTGATCACCGTGCTGACGATTTATCCCGACGTTGATCACGACTACCGCAACCACAACCAGTGGACGGCGGTATACGATCCGGCGTCGCTGCTACTTTTGCATTCCGACTTGAGCGACGACGCCGGACCCACCAGCGGCGACACCGACGTCACTGCGGCGTGGGAGAACAGCTGGACGTGGATTGACGACGGTGCCGGTGCGGGTGTGGCGCAAGAGATGCAACGCGTTTTTCCCGGCGACAACATGTTCATCGTCAACTCCGATCCGCTGTACCAAGACAACGGTGTCTCCACCGCGTGGACCCTCAAGACCGTGGACGCCAACAGCCGTATTGTTCAGGAGGAGACCCGCGCGGGGTTGTCGCGGCATTTCATCGGCCGCTTGATCCGGCATTTTGACGCAGACGGCAACGTCGTGAGCACCCTGTCGGAAGGTCCGGCCGAACGGTTCACCAACCCGCCCGCCGACATGTGCACCAGCGACGACGATGGCATGGTCCGCTGCGAAACCAGCTTCGTGTACAACACCCAAGGCGAGCAGGTCGAAATTTTTGCGGGCGGACGCCACGCCCCCGTGAGCGACGCGTGCTGCCGATGCCCGAGCCAAGCGTTCGGTCGCTGATCCCCATCGACCAAATCTTCACACACCAATGACATCCGTTGCGCTTGCTCTACTGGTATTGCGTGGGTAACTCCATCAATACCAGATCTGTGCAATCTTGGTTCCTAGACATCAACACGATTGATTGTACATATATACCGTTAACTTGTTGCCCAAAGCGTTGCCCCTACAGCCACCTGCACAGGCGCGATGACCTCACAACAGGGCTTAAAGTGTACGGGCACGTAGCTGTACGGTCGTGTGGCGTTGTTGCCGGCTGCGGTGCTCGCGAT
>JAYTVG010001032.1:0-3046 GCA_043744135.1 Deltaproteobacteria bacterium
ATTTACCACACCCTTGACTATCCCGACGACGAGCGCACTGCGCAACACGTTGCTGGCGCGCTTGTTGACGCCATGGCGGACATACTCGCGCGCACGCCGCCGCTCGGCGCCGGCTGAAACAACCGCGACAGCGTATCGCTCACAACGCGCGCGGCATGATGCCTTGGATTTGCTGGCCAGCTGCGCCACAGTGCGCTCGGCAGCGATAACGTTTGCCGATCTCAGGACGTGAACGATGAAACTTGCGAGCACGCGCTGATGGCACCGTTTGTCATCGTGTTAATCTTAGTGTTGCTGCACGGCGTCATTGCGGGCACCGAGATTGCCATTGTGTCGGTGCGTAAGACCCGGCTGCGCCAGCTCATTGAAGAGGGCAGTAAAAGTGCCGCCGCCATCATGCACTTGCGCAACAAGCCCGAGCGCTTTTTGGCGACCGCGCAAATCTGCCTCACAGTCCTGGGCGAGGTGTTGACGCTTGTGGGCGTGCCCGCCTTCGCGCTTGAGGTCGACCCGCTGCTCGCGCGCATTGGCTTGCTCAAAGATGTGCACCATTCGATAGCGGTCGGTTTTGGCGTCGTCGCGGTGGCGTTTTTGGAGCTGGTGCTTGGTGAGCTCGTGCCGAAGTCGCTCGCGATGCGCACCTCCGAGCGCTACGCCAGCTTGGTGGCAACACCGCTGGTGGTGTTGTCGCGTCTAGCGAAACCCGCGGTGTGGATGGTGGAAGCGGCATCGAACTTCGTGTTGCGCATCTTTGGCGATCGCACCTCGTTTATGGAGTCGCGTCTGTCGCCTGAAGAGATGACGCAGCTGTTGGAAGAAGCGGGGCGCTCAGGGACCATTGAGCCGGGCATTTCTGAGATTGCGGTGCGCTCGCTTGAGTTGTCGGGTCTGACAGCGGCCGACGTCATGGTGCCGCGCAACCGCGTCGTCGCGCTCGATCGCACCAGCACCACCGAGGACCTGCGTCAGGCGTTTTTGGAAAAGGGCCACCAACGCCTGCCCGTGTACGACGACACGCTCGACAATGTTGTGGGCTACGTCGCTGCCAAAGACGTGCTGCAAACCAGCCTCGACAAAACCGTTGAGCGCGGCACCGCGTTGACGGTGGACGAGCTGATGCGCCCCTGCGTGTTTTTCCCTGAGGCCATGAAGGCGCCAAAGCTGCTCAAAGAGATGCAACACAAGCATCAAAAGCTCGCCATCATCGTTGACGAGCGCGGTGGCATGGCGGGCATCATCACGATGGAAGATCTGCTTGAGGAGTTGGTGGGTGAGATTTTTTCCGAAGACGACCGTGGCGCGCCCGCAGCAGTGCGCTTGCGTCCTGATGGCAGCGCGTTTGTGCAAGGGCCGACGCCGATTCGCGAGGTCAATCGCGCACTGGATACCGCGCTACCCGAAGGTGAACTGTGGGCCACGCTGGCGGGCTACTGCATCGCGCTGGCGGGCCATATCCCTGCGCCCGGCGAGCGCGTGGTCGCAGAAGACGGCACCATCTTGGAGATTTTAGAGAGCACGCCGAAGCGCATTCGTTCGGTGCGGGTCATCAAGCCAGCGCGCGCGGAAGAGGAGATCACCGGGCCGTAGTGCTGCTTGGACGCCCGCGTGTGGGCCGTTGACACCTGCGCAGCATGGGTTTGTATTGCATCAATGCTCAACGCCAACCGCCGACGGCACGTGCGCGTGCGGACCGCCAACGTCTTTGCGCACGTGCGCATCGGCGACAGCATGGTGGTGGCGCGCGTGGAGGACCTCGGCCTCGGCGGCGCGTTGTTGCGAACGCCGCAACCCATCGCACCCGGCACCGCGCTCGCCTTCGATGTGCTGCGCGGGACGCAAAAACCGTTGCGGTTGTTTGGGCTGGCCGTCGAGCACCGCGGGGTGCGCGGCTTTGGCGTGCAGTTTACGCCGCTCGATGCCGATGCGCAGCTCGACGTGCAGCGGCTCATGGCCTCACAGCAAGCGCAACACGCGCAGGAGACTGCGCGCGACCAGCTTGGTCCTTCACAGGCGCAAAGCGCCGATGCGGCGACGTCGCCGCCGATGAGCACGGCCCATCGCGACGACGATCTGCACGCGCAACTGCGCGCCCAAGCCCAACAACTGGAGGCACAAACCCGCGCGAACGTGATGCTGCGGGCCGAGCTCGCGGCGCTCAAAAAAGCCGTCTGCGATCACGCAGACGCGGCGGCAAAGCTCGCTCGCCTGGCGCGCTAACACGCTACGCCAAAAACGGCCGCGTCAAGTTCTCGTGCCCGTTGCCCACGACGTGGATGTCGTCTTCGATGCGCACGCCGCCAAACGGCACCAACGCATCGATGAGCTGCCAATCGAGATCTACAGCGACGGCATGTGTGCGCAGATCGTTCAGCATGCTGTCGATAAAGTAACAGCCCGGCTCGATCGTGAAGATCTGCTGTGCTGCCACGCGCGCGGTGTTGCGTAAAAATGGGTTGCGCGCTTCCGGGTTGGTGTTGCGGCAGCCCACGTCGTGGGTCTGGATGCCGAGGCTGTGCCCCAGGCCATGTGGAAACAGCTTGCGCGTCACGCCTTGCTGTACCAGCACGTCGGCACCGCAGCGCGCGAGCTTCATGTCCACCAACACCTCGGCCAACAGCTCGTGCGCTTGGTTGTGCAACTGTTCGTAGCGCACGCCCGGCACCGCGCGCTCACACAGCTGCAGTTGCAATCGATTCACCCCGTGCACCAACTGCGCGAAGGCATCCGCGGCCACACCTGTGCCCTTCAACGCGGTGCGCGTGATGTCGCTGTCGTAGCCGCAAAAGGTGGCGCCCGCGTCCAACAACAACGACTGCGCTTGCACCTTGCTTTTGCCGTAGTGCACATGGTGCAAGGTGGCAGCGTGCTCACCGAGCGCGACGATGTTTTTGTAGGGGGTTTCGGGATCGTCTTGTTGGGTGTGCTTGAGGTACAGCAAATGCAGGTCGAGCTCGCTGTAGTCACCGTCGACAAACGCTTGCAACACAGCCGCGTGGCCGCGGCACGCGATGCGATTGGCTTCGATCAAACACACGCGCTCGTAGGG
>JAYTVG010001033.1:0-3042 GCA_043744135.1 Deltaproteobacteria bacterium
CACCGCACGCTCGAGCGCGACGCCAAACAACGACGCGTGCGCGTCCCCTTGTCGGATGCGCGCGGTGGTGGATGCGAGGTGTGCGTCCACCAAAGCTGCACTGGCGCGGTCGTCGGGCTTAAGCAGCTCAACAGCGCCGCGCACCTGGTCGCCGACAAAGACCCCCTGGCGTGTGAGGGCGTCTTGCAAACGGGCCGCGACCACGACGTCAAAACGCAGCGGACGCAACAACGCCAACACCGCCCACAGCACCGCGCCGACTGCACACAACACGACCACGGCGTTGAGGGCGATGCGCAGCGCCAGCGTAAACTGCACGGCACCCACGAGCAGCAGCGACACCCCGCAGCCAACGCCCAGGCCCGCCAGCCCCGCCATCACCACGTGGGCAGCGCCGTAGCGCGATAAGACGTGACGCGCGCCCTCGAGCACTGAGAGAAATTCTGCGCGTGCATTGGGCGCTGCGGGCGTCGACGGCGCGGTCGCGGTCGGCGCGGTCGCGGTCGGCGCGGTCGGCGCGTCGGTTGGGGTGGTCGGACTTTCGCTCATGCCTGCTTGGGTCATAGCGCCGCCGTCGGGCGCGTGCACGCCCCGGCACGTTGTTTCCAACCCGTTGCGCATTCGTGCCATAGTCAAAAGCCAACGGAGCGACGTCGTGATCCCGAGTTCCTCCGCTCACTAAACCCGCTGACTAGACCCGCTGAATAGACCACTACACGACCTGTTTTGAACCTGAGCTGAGGACCACCGTGACCGGCGCGCGCAGCAGCAATTCACCGACCTTGGGAGGTGAACCATTGAATTCATCGTCGGCAATCACCGCTGACGCAGCACCCTCACTTGCCGTCGACATCGTCACGCGTGTGGCGCACGCGCGCGCGGTGGTGGATCGTGCCAAGGCCGTCTCGAGCACGCTCGCTGACAAACGCAAAGACGATCGCGCCCGCGATGTCATCTTGGTGGACAAGGCCAAAGCGGGCGACGCACCGTCGTTTAAGCGCTTGGTCGAGCTGCACCAAGGTCGCCTGTTCGCGGTGGCGTACGGCATGTTGCGCGACCGCGACGACGCCATGGACGTGGTGCAAGACGCGTTCATCAAAGCGCACCGCAAGCTGGCAGAGTTCGAGGGCGCGGCCGCGTTTTCGACGTGGCTGTACCGCATCGCCGTCAACCTCTGCATCGACAAAAAACGCGCCGACACGCGCCGCCGCAAAGTCGATTTGGATGACGCGCTCGCCACCGTCACCGATGACGATTTGTACGCGCAAAGCGACATCGGCGGTCGGCTGTCGGGCGGCAACCCGCTTAAAAACACCGCCGACACTGAACTGGGACGGGAGCTTGGCAAAGCGCTCGCCCAGCTCACCGACGAGCACCGCGCCGTGTTGTTGCTGCGCGAGGTGGACGGTATGTCGTACGAGGAGATTGCCGACGCGCTGAGCATCCCGCGCGGCACCGTCATGAGCCGGTTGTTTCACGCCCGCAAAAACATGCAGCGGTTCATGCGGCCGTTTTTGGGCTTGGCGGACGACATCGGTTTGGACGGGCGCGGGACGGCTGCTGGGGATCCCTCAGAAAACCGTGAAGATTCGCCAGCCCCACGGCGTCTGACTTAAGCCATGACCCACCGCCCGCACGCCGCCGTTTTGGTCCTCCCAAGCCGTGTTGCGCAGGCAACGGCGCTATGACCCACACGCGCCCACCCACGCCCCCCTCTCCCGCTGCAGAAGCGGCTTTGAGTGCGTTGTTGGACGGTGAGCTCTCAAAAGATCAAGAGGAACAGCTGTTTAGCGCGATGGCCCAAGACGCTTCGCTGCTGGCGGCGTTTGAGGCTTTGGCGCACGCGCGCGCCGCGTTCGCGCAGGCATCGCCGGCGACGCTGTCGACGACAGACGCGGGTGCGCTGGCGGCTGGGGTGTTTTTGGCCATCGGTGCTGTCGACGGCGTGTCAGATGCAACCGCGCTCGCGAGCCTCGCTGTCGACGGTGCGCTCGATGCCGCCGGCGATCGGGCGTTTGCGCACGCACTGGCTGAACCCGGCGCGGCAGGCGCGGTCGTGGCGTTCGTGCACGCCAGCGAGTTGACCCAGGTGGGTGCGCGCGCGGTCGCCGACACCGTTGAGCATGCGCTGGCGTTTTTGCCTGAGCGGTTGGATGCGCGCTTTGCCACCGAGCAGCGCGCCGAGATGTTGTTGATGGCGCAAGCTGATGGCGCGCTCGACGCATCCGAGCAAGTTGAGCTGGCGGGTTTGGCGTCGCATGTCGATGCGTTTGAGCGCGGCGCCGCGCTGGTCCGCGCGAGTGCGTCCCTGCGCGAAGCCTTCTGCGCAGCGACCGACAGCCCGGCGTTTTTGCGGGTCGCGCAGCGCGCAGGCGACGCGGCCGCTGCAGCGGTCGTGGTCATTGAGCGAAATAGCGCCCGAGCCGCGGCTACCGCTGCCATCGCACCACGCACCGCGCAGACAGCCACCACGCAAACACCCGGCGCGCGCGGATTTTGGCAGGTCATCACGGCCGCGCTTTCGACCGCGCGGGTGCCGCTGGCGTTGTCGGCCGCTGCCGGTGCGTTGTTCTTCGCGCTGCGCGAGCCACCCACGAGCGTTGGCACCGCGCCCGCGACCGACACCAGCGCCGAGCTGGCAGGCCGCGAGTTGGCGTTTAAGGCCGCGTACAAAGCGGCGCTGTTTGAGGAACTTGCCCCCGCACTGCCCGAGCCGGCACCGGCCGCGCGGGAGCTTGCGCTGCTCGCCGATAACTCCAGCGACGTGGAAGCAATTGACGGCGTCAGCACCACCATGGTGTTCGCCACGCAGGCATCAAACATCACCGTGATTTGGGTCGACAGCGACACCGACGACGATGGGGAGCAAGGCACGTGACCGGACTGCTTTTCGCACTCGCTTTGTTGGGGCAGCCGGCGCAACCGGTGGCGCGTTACCTTGTCGAGCTGCGCGTCATCGAGGCCACCCCCGGCGACAACGCCCACCAAACGGTCGACGCCGCGCTGGCGCCGTTCGCCAAAGACTTTAAGGCGCTGCCGTTT
>JAYTVG010001034.1:0-10317 GCA_043744135.1 Deltaproteobacteria bacterium
GTTCTTGCGCACGCTGCGGCCCGCGACGATCGCGCTCACCTCGCATCCGTCGCCCACCGCGCCGTCACCATCCTTGCGCCGCTGACCTCCAACCTCGCGTCGCGGCTGCGCATGCTGGCGGCGGACGACGCGCCGGGCGCGGGGCTTTTGGGTGAGCTCGCCGACGCCGTTGAGCGATCGCGAGGCCTCGCCGTGCCGTCGCGCCACGCGGTCGCCCCGCTTGACGAGGCCACGTTTGCGCGCTTGGCAGCGTTTTTGGAGGCGAAGGCCGGCTTGCTTTTTTCCGCGGACGCACGCACGCGCGTCGAGGCGCGTTTGCTGCCGCGCGCGGAGCACTGTCGCTGCGCGGATATGGCGCAGTACCTGGACGTCATCAGCGCCGACACGCACGAGGGTGCGTTGGAGTTGGCGCGCGCGCTCGAGCTCGTCACGGTGCACGAAACTTACTTTTACCGAGAGGCGGGACAGCTCAATAGTTTCGCGGCGGAGATCGCACCGGGGCTTTCGCGGCGGCCGTTGATGGTGTGGTCGGCGGGGTGCTCGACCGGCGAAGAGGCGTACACATTGTCGATGGTGCTGCACGAAGCGGCGATTCACGACCATGAAGTGATCGGTACCGACCTAGCACCCGGCGCCATCTCCTTTGCCCGCGAGGCGCGCTACGCACCGCGATCGTTTCGCGGTGAGATCGCTGCCGACGTGCGCAAACGCTGGTTTGAATACAACGGTGATCGCATCCGCATCGCCGACGCGTTGCGACCGACCGTTCGTTTTTTGCAGCTCAATCTTTTGGACGAGGCGGCGACCGCAGCCCTGCCGCAATTTGACGTCATTTTCTGCCGCAATGTCCTCATCTACCTCACGTTGCGCGCGCGCCGGCTCGTGTTGAACATGTTCTTTCAAAAGCTGTCTCGCAGTGGTGCGTTGTTGCTGGGACATAGCGAATCATTGCTCAATACGGACACCCCTTTCGTGGTGCGTGCCACCAACAAGGGGATCGGGTATTTTAAGCCGTGACCGCACGCCCCCCAGCCTCCTTCCCAGATGGCCCTCCTGTCGCAGGGGCACCCGCTCCGCGCGTCTTGGTCGTCGACGACAGCGCGCCGCTGCGAGCTGCGATCGCGCAGACGCTGACGGAGGGCGGCTGTGATGTGGTGGGGCGCGCGATGGATGGAGCGCTCGCGCTGCGTTTGGTGATGGAGCAAAACCCCGACGTCATCACGCTAGATCTCGAGATGCCGCGCATGGACGGCTTCACATTTTTGCGGATCCTCGCGAAGACGAAAAACACCCCAGTGATTGTGATTACCTCTGACGTGCGCCCTGAGGCAGCGTTGATGGCGCTTGAGTTAGGTGCGCGTGACTTCGTGGTCAAACCCGAGCGCGCCGCGGACATCCGTGGCATGCACCAGCAGCTGCTCGCACGCGTGCGCACCCTCGCCGCGCTGCGCACCCACGTCACGCCGGCTGCTTGGTCGGCGCGCACCCACGATGTCGCGGTGCCGCGCGATATCGCGCTCGTCGCCATCGGTTGCTCGACGGGCGGGCCGGGAGCACTGCGCGACATCTTTGGCCAACTCCGCACGGCGGCCGCAGCACCTCAAGCGCACGCGATCGCTGCGCCCATCGTGGTGGCCCAACATATGCCGCCACGGTTCACCGCTGCGTTTGCCACCCGCCTGCAGCGCAGCACCGGTCTCGACATTGCGGAGGCGCGCGACGGCGAAGTGTTGTCCGCCGGCATGATCCGCATCGCTGCCGGTGGCGGCCACCTCGACGTCGACCGCAACGCTGCGGGCGCATTCGTGTGTCGCGTGACCACCCACGCCGGCGTGGAGCGCTGGGTGCCAAGCGTGGATCGCTTGCTGTCATCGGCCGTCGACGCTGCGGGCAAGCAGTTGCTTGGGGTGGTGTTGACCGGCATGGGGCGCGACGGCAGCGAAGGCGCCAAAGCGCTCGCGGATGCTGGCGCGACCTTGTGGTGTGAGTCTGCGTTAACGGCGACCGTCGACGGTATGCCGGCAAACGCAGCTGCATCGTACGGTGCCGCCCCCCGCATCGATCTCGATGCTCTCGCACAGCTGTTGTGCAAGACACTATGCGCAGCGAAGTCGGCCGCGTGACAACAGCCGCCTCGGCGTGACATGACACTGTGGGAGTGTGGCAAATGACGCGGTTTTTTTTGCTCGGTTCGCTTGCACACGTGAGCCCACCGTCACACATGCCAAAAACGATGACCGGTAATTTTCGCCTTCCAAGGGCAACGACACGTCCAGCGTGGTTGGCAGCATGACAAACCGCATCTCAAGCGAGGGCGTCAACGCCCACGACGACTTCTTGTTGCTGTTTCGCAAGGGGCTCAAGTTCACAGAAGAGCTGCTCGCGGAAAATGAAAAGCTGCGCTTTCGCGTCGCGGCACTGCAAAGCCAAGGCGCGACCACCGTCGACACTGTTGAGCGGTCGCAGGTTTTAGAGTTGCAAAGCAAAGTGGTGGCGCTTGAGGCTGAGCGCCAGCGTTTGGTGCAAAGTCAACTGGAGGCGCAACAGCTCAGCCGTGAATACCAAACGCGCTACGCGGAAATCGAAAACGACCACAACAACCTCGCGAACCTCTACATCGCAAGCTACCAGCTGCATTCGACGATGACGTTTAAAGAGGTCGTGCAAGTCGTCCAAGAGATCGTCATCAACCTCATCGGCGTCTCTCATTTCACGCTGTTTTTGCTTGATGCAAAGACGCAAACGTTGGTGCCCATCGTCAGCGAGGGGCACGACTGCTCCAAGGATGCCGCGGTGGTTATCGGCGTGGGCGACGTTGGCAAGGCGGTCGCACAGCGGCGCCGCATCGTCGTCGCTGGGACCCGGCGCGCCCCGGATGGGCCGCTCGCGCTCATCCCACTGTACACGGCGGAAGAAATCGTCGGCGCCATCGCCATCGATGAGCTGCTGGTGCAAAAAGAAGCGCTGACCGCCATCGACAATGAGTTGTTCAATGTGCTGTCCGTGCATGGAGCGACGGCGATGTTGGCAGGCTTGCTGCGCGACCACGTCGGCAATCAGGCCGGGGCGAGGGCGTTGTCGGTTGACCACGCGCGCAAACTACTGGCCGGCTAGCGCGGACTTCGTCGAAGCCGAGGTGGATGATTGCTTCATCTCCCCAAGGTCGACGCATTTCACACGCGACGATGAAAAACTGGCGGTTCACCCAGCAATCAGGGCACTGTAACAAACCGAGACGTCATGGCCGAAACACTGCACGCACTTGTTGTTGAAGACTCACCGACGATGAGGCAGCTCATCGTGTTCGCGTTGTCGCGCGTCAAGGTGTTGCAAGTTGTTGAGGCGGACGATGGTGTCGACGCGCTCAAAAAACTCTCGCAACAACACTTCGACATCTTGATCACCGACATCAACATGCCGATGATGGATGGCTTGAAGCTGGTGTCGATGGTGCGCAAAGACGAGGTCCACAAGGACATCCCGATCATCATCATCACCACCGAGGGTGCGCAGGAAGATCGTCAGCGTGCGCTGTCGCTAGGCGCAAACGCGTACATCACCAAGCCCATCCAAGCGCCGCAGGTCATCTCGAAGGTGAAGGACTTGCTCAAGATCACTTAACACGACTGCACGACGCCGATGGCGTCGATGCCCACGTCGACCACCACGAAACCCGCCTGCGTGCAGGCTGCTGCGAAGGTGGCGCGCGCGTCATGTTCGACAAATGCGACCGCGATGTCTCCGCCGCCCGCTCCGCTAGGTTTCGCATCACCGCCGTGCGCACGAGCGAGCGCCGCTATCACCTCGTGCGCATCGCTGACGATGTCGATGTGCGCCGCGCGCCCCATAGCCGCCATGGCGACGCGCGCTTGCGTGACGGCCCCGACCACGGCGTTCGCGTCGCGCGCTGCGCAGGCATCCATGAACGCCACGGCGCTCGCCGACAACGCACTTGCATGGTGCAGCCGATCCGCCAACGCCCGGTAGCTTTGCACATAGTGTTGCGTCGTCGTTGAGTAGCCGGTGAAGACCACGACGAGCGCTAGTCCGTCCGGCAGCGCTGATGCAGCGAGTGGCGCGCGCGCGATGTTAAAATTCACGAGGCCGCCAAAGGTGCACGCGGCGATGTCGATGCCGGACCCCCCGCCTTGAAATGCGCGGTGCGCGGTCTTGGCGACGTCGTAGACGAGTTCGCGCGTGGCGCTTGGCAGCACCGCTTGCGTAAACGCGACGCAAGCTGCCGCGGATGAACCAAGCCCGAGCTTGCGGCGCGCGTGCACGAACGCCGCGGTGTCCACCGTGTAGCGCGCAGCAGTGACGGGCTGCTCGCGCCGCTCAACTTCGACCAACACAGCGTGCAGCAGCGGCAGCCGCTTACACATGGTGGCGCGCACCGTGACGACGGCACCGCCACCGGCGATCGCGAGCGTCGCGTGTGGCGCCACGCGCGCGGTCGCCCGCACCGTGACCGCGGTGGCGACGGCGTCAAATCCGTCAAGCACAGCGTACTCGCCGATCAGCACGAGCTTGCCGGGCGCCGACACCACGCGCGTGGACGCCGCCAGCGTGTCGGTCACGACAGCAGCCGCGCCGCCGGGCCGGCAGCGCAGACGTCGACACCGAAGGTTGCGGGCACACCGCCAAGCACCGACGCGACCTTGGGTGCGCTGGTAGCATCGCACAGCACCTTGACGTGGGGACCTGCGTCCATCGTGAACCACGCGCCGGTGCCGGCTTGGCGCAGCGCTCGCACCGCGTTCATCACGCTGAGCGTGGTGGGGTTGAGGTACCAAAAGCCCGGTCGCGCGGTGAGCGTGGTGGCGTGCATCTTTAGCGTGTTGTGCTCCATGACGTCGCCGAGCTTTTGCAGGTCGCCGCGGTCGAGTGCGTCGCGTGCGTCGTCGAGGTCCGCCGCGTGCGACGCCGTCCACGCTTGGTACATCGGTGACGTCGCCATCGACGCGTCCATGCCGTACGTTGACGGCACGGTTTTTTTGCCGACGGCGCAGCGCACCACCACCAAGCGTACGTCGAGGCTTGTCGCAATCGGCTCGGCGTAGGCGTCGGTGCCGTCGTCATCAACACCGCGGTGCATGCGCACAAAACCGCCGAATACGGAGCGCGCCGCTGAGCCCGAGCCGATGCGCGCCCACACGCTAAGCGCGCGCGGCGTTAGCGGCACGTCAAACGCAGCCGCAGCCGCCATCGCGAGCGCGGCGAACGCCGAGGCCGACGACGCCAGCCCCGCTGCGGTCGGCACGTCGTTGTGCGTGGTGATGCAAAAGCGTTCGCTGCGGCCCGCGTGCGCACGCAGGCGCGCGACAAATGCGACCGCCTTGTCGAAGTCCGCACCGAGGGGCTCGCCAGCGGCGTCGACGACGCGATCGCTATCGCCTGTTAACGCAACCTCGGTGCGCGTACCAAAGCGATCGAGCGTCAGCGACAGCGAGCCCACCGCCGGCAAGTTCAACGCACGCGCGCCGCGTTTGCCCCAATATTTGACGAGGGCGATGTTGGTGTGGGCATACGCGACTGGCATCAGCGATCACCTTCAGCGCAAACGAAACTTCATTGCCCATTTTGGGCACACGTTTTGGCCACGATGATGCAGCGAGCTTGGGCGTTTTTTAACGCTCGCCGAGCTCGCGCTTCACGTCGACGCGCCCATCGCCTAGCAGCAGGGCCAAGATGCGGTTGGAGGTTTGCACCACGCTTTGCAAATGCTGAATGCGCTCGCGCACAAAATCCTCATCGGCCGACAGCTGCCGTCGCTGGCGCTCGCGCTTGACGACGTCGATGGCCTCGCTGAAGCTCTCGACCGCCTCACGAAACTGTTGTTGCTCGCGCCCGCCCAACACCGTGCGGATGATCTTTCTCAGCTCGGGCTCAGCTTCGTAGTGAACCTTGCGCGAGCCCTTTTCGTACACCTTGCGGATAGAGCCCCAGCGCAGCAGGCCGCTGAGACTGACCGAGACGTTGGCGGCGCTGACGTCCAGCTTTTCAGAGAGCTCACCCTGCGTCACCGGTCGCGGTGCGAGATACAGCGTGCAAAACACCCGCCCTTGCGTGCGCGTAAAGCCCCAAAACTCGGCCATGCGCCCCATGGTCTCCACCGTGAGGTCGCAAGCGCGTTCAAGTGCGCGATCATCTGAGGGAACTGCCCGAGCCATAGGCTTGAGGGTGGGTGCGAACTGCCCCGGAGTCAATCGGGAAGGTTTCACAGTTTTCAGAAGTTACTGAAACTGCTAAACCAACCGAACGATTCAAACGTCCCGAAGCAACGAAAGCCAAGCCGTGCCATCCCGTCGCTGCACCACGCCTGTCCGCATCCGCCTGCCGCACGTGTCACAAACGCTGCGTCTTGCCATACGTGCGTGTCGATGAGGTCCTCACGATTGCCGGGCTACTACAAGCTGTCGGTCGCCGCGCGCCGCGAGCTGTTGCGCGAGTTTCAACTGAGCGCCGCCGACCTCGACACGCTCGACGCGACCGGCGGCTTGAGCGTCGCCGGCGCCGACCAGATGGTCGAAAACGCCATCGGCACGCTGGGTCTGCCGCTGGGCTTAGCGCTCAACTTCGTCATCGACGGCGAGCCAGTGGTGGTGCCGATGGCGGTGGAGGAGCCGTCGGTGGTGGCGGCGTGCAGCCACGTCGCGCGTTTGGTGCTCGACGGTGGCGGCTTTACCACCAGCGCAGACCCGCCGTTTTTGGTGGGGCAAGTGCAGGTGCTCGACGTCGACGCGGCTCGCGCGCTTAGTGCACTCAAAGCCGCGCAAGCCGCGTTGGTGTTGGAGGCCAATAGCTACTGCGAGGGTTTGCTGCGTCGTGGCGGCGGCTGCGTCGACGTGCGCGCGCGCGTGCTCAAGGCACTTAGCGATCCCACAGACCCCCACACCGCGTTTGATGGCGGCGGAGATATGGTCGCGGTCCACGTCGTGCTGCACACTTGCGACGCGATGGGCGCAAACGCCGTCAACACCGTGTGCGAGGGCTTGGCGCCGACCCTTGAGCGCGTCACGGGTGGGCGCGTGCGCTTGCGAATTTTGACGAATCTCGCAGATGAGCGCAAAGCGCGCGCCAGCTTGCGCATCCCGTACGCCAGCTTGGGCGTCGATGCCGTCGACGGACGCGCGGTGGCGCACGGCATCGTCGAGGCCTACCGCTTCGCCGCGCGCGATCCCTACCGCGCGTGCACCCACAACAAAGGGATCTTAAACGGCATCGACGCGGTGTGCATCGCCACCGGCAACGACTGGCGCGCCATCGAAGCGGGTGCGCACGCCTACGCCGCGCGCGGTGGTCGGTATACCTCGCTGACGACGTTCGTCGCCGATGACGCGAACGCCGCGCTGCTTGGCCGCATCGAGTTGCCGATGGCCGTCGGCGTGGTCGGCGGCTCGACGCGCGCACACCCCACGGTCGCGACGTGCATGAAGCTGCTGGGCCCGTTTGCGCACTCGGTCGAAAAACTCGCGGGTTTACTTGCGGCCGTCGGCCTCGCGCAAAACACCGGCGCGCTCAAAGCACTCGCCACGGAAGGCATTCAAAAAGGCCACATGCGCTTGCACGCAAAAAAGTCCACGTCCTTGGTGCAATCATGAGCCCTGACGTCGTGTTTGGCTACGCACCCGGCAAGGTGATCTTGTTTGGCGAGCACGCGGTCGTGTACGGCCAGCCCGCCATCGCCGCCACCATCGACCGCGGTATTCGCGTGGCGGTGTCGCAAGGTGCGCACGACGACGGCCCCATCATGCGCAGCAACGGCGCCGGCTTGCCGATGCGCGCCAAGCCCGACCCGCACGGCGACGGACCGCAGGCGCTTCGTGAAGCGCTGGCCACCGTGGTGCAGCTGCAGGGGGTGCGCGCCAAGCGTTTGTCATTCACCGTCGACGCCGAGATTCCTGCGGGCGCGGGCCTCGGCTCGTCAGCGGCGCTCGCGATCGCACTGCTGCGCGGTACGGCGCAGTATTTCGGTGAGCCCGCGCTGGACTTCGACACGCTCGTCAAGCGCGCTTTTGTGATCGAGCGCGTGTTTCACGGCAACCCGTCGGGCGTCGATCACGCCACCATCGCGCACGGCGGCTGCGTGGTGTACCAGCGTGACGTCGGTGCCGACACCTTCGCGGTGAGCGCGCTGGTGCTCAAGCGTCGGCTGCGCTTGGCGGTCGGCATCGCGGGGCCGCACGCGGGCACCAAAAGCGCCGTCGCCGCCTTGCGCGATAGGGCCACGCGCCACCCCGCGCACTATCAGCGCATCTACGACAGCATCGGCGACATCGCGCGCGCCGCCCGCGGCCACCTCGCGGACGGCGCGCTTGGCGCCGTCGGTGAACTGATGGACCTCAACCACGGCTTGCTCAACGCTTTAGGGGTGTCGACGCCGGCCATCGAGGCGCTGGTGAGCATCGCGCGCGACCGCGGTGCGCTGGGCGCCAAGTTGTCGGGTGCCGGTGGTGGTGGCGCCGTCATCGCGCTCGTTGACGACGACCCGGCGCCGGTGGTGAGCGCTTTTGAAGCGGCAGGTTTCGCGGCATTTGCAACACAGATCGACCAACCGGCATCTCAGGAGACAGCATGAGCGTTTTACACTTCGCAAAAAGCGCGTCGGGTACCGTCAACAGCCAGATTGAAGCGCACCTGGGCGCCACCCCGATGGTGACGCTCGTTGATAAAAACGACGTCGGTGCAGCAGCTTCGGTGCGCTTGATGCGTTGCGGCGACGTGTGGTTGGGTTTGGTCGGTGACGCTTGCCAGCTGGCGCAGCGCGTACGCGTCGGTGCCGAGCTGCGTTTCACCGCGGCGCCGCTGCCTGCCCGCGCGCTGCCGGCCTCAGTGCTGTGCGGCGATGGTCACGCGCGCTTGCGCGGTCGCGCCACCGACGCGGTGCTGTTGAGCGCGGAAGCCGTGGTGCTGCGCGCACTGTGTGCCCAACAACCGTTTGGTCTAAACGACGCCGTGCTGCTTGAGTTTTCGCCCGCCAGCGTCGAGGCACCAGCCGCGCACGAAGCCACCGGCGCCGTCCCGCGCACCTAGCCCGTCGACGTGCGGGCGTTTGTGGCGTGACGCGCGCCGGCATGCGTGGCACCCTCGCTGCATGATCTTGACGTGGACGCGCGCGATGTTGGCGTTTTTTGTCAGCGCGCTTGCGATGGTGCCCGCGGCCTGCTCACCGACGACGTGCGCTTGCACCGTGTGCGCGGATGCCATCACCCTCACGGTGGTGGACAGCGCTGACGCAGCCGTGAATACCTTCGGCGTCGAGGCCACCGTCAACGGCAACCCCGTCGCCAACACGAGCAACTGCGACCCCGGCGTGCGCGGCACCAACACGTGCAGCTTCGGCACTGAGCTTGGCGTTTACGACATTGTCGTGCGTGCGCCTGGCTTTGCGACCAAGGAGCTGGCGGCGCGCTTTGCCTCTGACGGCGGCACCGACTGTTGCGTCAACTGCGCGCCCAACACCCTCGTCGACGCCGTGCTCATTGCTGAGTAGCGCATCAACACTGCACAAGGACCACCGATGACCTCATCCACTGCGCTTGTTTGTCCGACGTGTGGCAGCAGCTTTCGGCCCGGCTTTACCGCGTGCAACAAATGCCAGGTCGCGCTCATCGACGCCGACAGCTACCGCGCGCAACAAGCGAGCCGTGGTTCACCGCGCGAGACACTGCGCGACAAAGACGTGGTGGCGATCGTGCACGCGGGTTTGCCGGCGTGTCGTGAGATCGAGCGCGCGTTGTTGGAGGCGGGCGTGCTGTGTTTTGTCGCGGCCGAAGAAGAAGAGGGCGAAGCGCTGGCACCCGGTGCGCTCAAGGTGGGCGTGATGGTGGCGCAAGACGACGTCGCTGCCGCCGGTGACGTGCTGCGCAAACGTTTCGAGGCCCTGATTGAAAAAGAGGGCGGCGGCGCGCTCAACCTCGCAGCCATCGACCTCACGCAAGCCGAGGTCACGTGCCCCGCGTGTGGCCACACCGGAGCGCTGGTGGACGGGGCGTGCGCCGATTGCGGGCTGCACTTGGGTGTGAGCTAAAACGGCGCCCCACGCGCCGACGCGACTGGTTTGTGCGGGCGCCCGTGCTACACGCGCTGATGGCTACCGACATCAAAGCGCATATCACTGGCACCATTTGGAAAATCAAGGTCGCTGCTGGCGACGCGGTGGCTGAGGGTGACACCCTCGTCATCATCGAATCGATGAAGATGGAGATGCCGATCGAGGCGCAAGATCCCGGCACTGTCAAAGAGGTGCGCGCCAAAGAAGGCCAGGCTGTCAACGAGGGCGATGTGCTGCTGGTCGTCGATGACTGACGGCGGTCG